>CP070233.1:4467500-4495000 GCA_017355425.1 Dolichospermum sp. DET69 | reverse complement strand
TACTGCTCACTTGGTATTTGAACGTTGTAAGGAGGTTCAGTAGCTCTGAGAATAATTGCTTCTAATTCCAATAATAGCCTAGGATTTTCCCAATGAGAAATTGCTTGTACTGCAATACGCACATCTTCGTCTCCATATTTATCTAGCCATGCCCATAAAAAAGCTTTGTGACCTCCACTGAAACGACTACGTAGATTTTGTGCTTTACCAATGTAAAGTAATCCTTCCGTTTTGTGTCTAATAGCGTAGATACCAGGACTTCGAGATATGTTATCAAACCTGCGGTTTAAGGGTTGACATTGCTCAAAGGAAGTAAAAGCTATTGCATCTAATATTACTTGAGCCTGAATTTTTAGATCAGATTCTTTTGCGGACATAAAAACAATTAGGGTAATTCCACAAGAATTATTCCACGGTTTAACGTTAGTTACGAAAGTAAAAAATGATAAAATCTTGTTTCAATTATCTTCAGTTTTTAGGGAATATGCGAGAAATTCTTCTAAAGTTGACAATCATCAAGTTTAGAAGAATAAGCTCTAGTTTGTTAAAGCGATTTGAGGTAAAACCTGATTTAATTTACCACTACGATAGCCTTCTAAGTCTAAGGTTACATAGATAAATCCCCAGTTTTGAAATGCGGATACTAGAGTTGGTAAATCTGTAGTTGAGACGAAATCTTTAATTTTATCTGGTGATAATTCAATTCTGGCTGTATCACCTTCGGAACGGACTCGTAAATTTTGCCACCCCAGGTTTCGTACATAAATTTCGGCTCTACCTACGCGCTGTAATTTGGCGATGGTAATTTCTTCACCGTAGGGAAAGCGCGAACTTAAACAGGGTTGAGCGGGTTTATCCCACCAAGTTAAACCTAGTTGTTGGGAAATTTGCCGAACTTCGGCTTTAGTTACCCCAATTTCTGCTAGAGGCGATCGCGCACCTCTTTCTTTTGCAGCTTGAATTCCGGGACGATAATCATGTAAATCGTCTGCATTTACACCATCCACCACATAGGGATAACCCAACTCTAAAGCCAAGGGTTTGAGGGTGTCGTGTAATTCACTTTTGCAAAAATAACAACGATTTACTGGGTTAGATGTGTAATTAGGATTGTCCATTTCTTGGGTTTCGACAATTTTATGGCTAATTCCAATAGTTGCGGCTTGAATTTTTGCGTCTTCTAATTCTTCTGGTAATAAAGAAGGAGAAACCGCAGTTACAGCTAAAGTGCGATCGCCTAACACATCAAAAGCAATTTTCGCCACCAATGTACTGTCAACGCCCCCAGAATAGGCTATTAAAGCCTGATCCATTTCTGTAAATAACTCTTTTAACTGCTCTAGTTTTTCTGTCCAACTCATTCTACTAAAACCCCATAACGCCTAACCACTTCTATTTTAGTCATTAGTTATTATTAGATCACCAATGTTTTCGAGAATTTCTCGCCCCATCCGTCAACTACGGATTATAATATTCTTCATAATCTATTCTTTACTTACTATTGAGTGAATTACAAAGATGAGATAAAATGTCATGAATTTCGCTAATTTTTCTTGATAACTATGAGAATCAAACAGTTAAAAATGCAATCTTTTCGCGGAATTGGTGATTTAACAATAGATTTTGATGAAAAAGAACCAACAGTATTTATTGGTATTAATGGTGTCGGTAAATCAAGCATTCTTGATTGTTTAGCTATTTTATTAGCGCGCTTTTCTAGTGCAATTCAATACTCTACTGGCTCGGTAAAATCTTTTAGAGAAGAAGACATAAAAAATGATAAAAACGAGACTCACAATGAAATAATATCTGATTTTGAATCTCAAAGTTTTACTTGGTCTTTGACTAAGGTTAAGAAAGGACGTATTAAAGATACAAATACAAATTTATCCGAAATAAACAAAATCGTTGAAAATATTAGACATCAATTATCTTTATCTGAAAAATACAATCTTCCTGCGCTCATTCACTACTCTACCAATCGTGCAGTTCTTGATATTCCAATAAGGATTAAAAAAGAACATGATTTTCAACAAATAGCTACTTATGAAAATTCCCTGACTGCTACATTTAGTGATTTCAGAATTTTCTTTGAATGGTTCAGAAAACAAGAAGATTTAGAAAATGAATTACGACTAGAAAATAATCCTGATTATCGAGATAAACAATTAGAAGCAGTTAGACAAGCTATATCTTCCTTAATTCCCAATTTTACTAAATTGCGTGTCCGTCGTTCTCCTTTAAGAATGACATTACAAAAAGATGGAGAAGAATTAATAATTAATCAATTATCTGATGGTGAAAAATGCTTATTAGCAATGGTAGGAGATTTAGCGAGAAGATTAGCTATTGCTAACCCAGGGTTAGAAAATCCCCTTCATGGTTTTGGAGTAGTTTTAATTGATGAAATTGAACTGCATTTACATCCAAAATGGCAAAGAGAAATTATTCCAGCTTTAACTAGAACATTTCCCAAATGTCAATTTATAGTTACGACGCATTCACCCCAAGTAATTAGTCAAGTTAAACCCCAAGGAATTTATATTCTAGAAAAAACAGATACAGGTATAATTGCTAAACGTCCTGAAAGTTCCTATGGTAGAGATAGTAATCAAATATTAGAAGATTTAATGGATGTTCCTGAACGTCCGCTGGAAATAAAACAAGACCTTTTAAAATTATTTCGGTTAATTGATGCGGGAGATTTAGAAGCTGCTAAAGAATTAAGAAGAGAATTAGCTGAAAAAATTGGAGAAGATGAAGCGCAGTTTGTAAAAGTAGATATTTTAATTAGGAGAAAAGGAAGTTTGCGTAAATGAAATATATTCAAAAAGGTGTAGAACCAAGTAGTTTGTCTATATGGAAAATTAAGCAAGGTGCTAAAATTCCTAGTTGGAAAAGTTTTAGAAGAACAGTAGTTTATGATCGGCTTCTAGAAGCTTTATTAAAAGAACAAGGTTATATTTGTTGCTACTGTGGTGTTGCTATAGATAAAGGAAATTGTCATATTGAACATTTTAAACCTCAAGGTATAAATGAAACTGTGAGATTTGATTATTTTAATCTTATGGTTTCCTGTCAAGGAGAAGATGATAAACCCCGTGTTCCTGTACATTGTGGACACAAGAAAGATAAGTGGTATGATGAAAAGTTGTTAGTTTCACCATTAATAGCAAATTGTGTAGAGTTTTTTAACTATTCTGCTGCTGGTGAAATTTTACCGATAGAAGAACCAAGTAAAAAAGTTGCTGCTGAAACAACAATAGAAAATCTATCTTTGAATATTCCAAAGTTACAAAGAATGCGTCAAGCTGCGATTGATGCAGAATTAGAACTATTGGATAATGACGATTTTAATGAAGAGGAAATTATTAATCTTATTAAAGATTATTCAGAATTAAATGATGAGGGAAAATACCAACCATTTTGTGCTACTATTATTTATATTTTGCAAACTTATTATTTATAATCATGATTAAATTCTGCTCTTAATTGTTATTATAACCACACCAAGTAATTAAAAAAACAACTATGACACAACAACCGATACAAGTAATTGGCGGTGGACTGGCAGGAACAGAAGCAGCATGGCAAATAGCCCAAGCCGGCGTGCCTGTAATTCTCCACGAGATGCGCCCTAAACGCTTCAGCCCTGCCCATCATACGGAAAATTTGGCTGAATTGGTCTGTAGTAACTCCTTCGGGGCTATGGCGAGCGATCGCGCTGCCGGTCTATTACACGAAGAATTACGCCAACTTGGTTCTATTGTCATCTCCAAAGCAGATGAACACGCAGTCCCCGCTGGTGGAGCTTTGGCGGTAGACAGAGGACAATTTGGGGAAGATTTAACCCAAACCTTAGCAAACCATCCTTTAATTGATTTTCGTCGGGGAGAAGTTACCGCAATTCCCGAAGGGATTGTCGTATTAGCCAGTGGTCCTTTAACCAGTCCAGATTTATCCGCAGATTTACAGCGGTTTACAGGAATGGAATATCTCAACTTCTTTGATGCTGCAAGTCCGATAATTCTAGGAGATTCTATCAATAAAGATATTGCATTTATGGCTTCTCGCTATGACAAAGGTGAAGCAGCTTATCTGAATTGTCCCATGAATAAAGAGCAGTATTTACATTTTTGGGAAGAATTACGTCAAGCTGAACAAACAGAATTAAAAGACTTTGAAAAGGAAACAGCGAAATTTTTTGAAGCTTGTTTACCAATTGAAGAAATGGCAAGACGGGGAGAAGATACCATGCGCTATGGGCCCCTCAAACCAGTGGGTTTATCTGATCCTCGGAATGGAGAACGTAATTATGCGGTAATTCAATTACGACAAGAAGATAAAGCTGGTCAACTTTGGAATATGGTAGGTTTTCAAACTAATTTGCGGTGGGGTGAACAAAAACGCGTATTTCAACTGATTCCTGGTTTGGAAAAAGCTGAGTTTGTCAGATTGGGAGTCATGCACCGCAATACTTTTTTAAATGCACCGCAGTTACTGTCTGCCAGTTTGCAATTTAAAGAACGTCCAACATTATTAGCTGCGGGACAATTAATAGGCACAGAAGGTTATACTGCGGCTTCTGCGGGAGGTTGGTTAGCGGGAACAAATGCAGCTCGGTTAGCTTTGGGTAAAGAACCGCTAATTTTACCTGTGACAACTATGATGGGTTCATTATTTGAGTTTATTAGAACTGCTGCACCTAAGCATTTTCAACCAATGGCTCCTAACTTTGGGATTGTGCCAGATTTGGGTGTGAAAATTAAGAGTAAACCCGAAAAATATGGACGTTATCGAGATCGTTCTTTGGCAGATTTAGCTAGTTGGAAAATGGAAAATTTAGCTGTTTAAATTAGTAGAGACGTTCCATGGAACGTCTCTACATTATCAATCTTTCTCTTTCAATGTGACTAAACCATGTATTCCTACTGCTGTAATTACACCACCTAATAATCCCCATGTAGCATCTGCAAAAACATTAATCCGATGGGCTAAAGCTCGATGATAAGAAAATTGCAGACTTTTTTGATTGGCCTTTTCATCTTTGGCTAATTGTTCCACATAATTTTCAGCTTTTATTAGTGCATCATAATCTGCAATAAAATAATAAAGCGATATTAATACTACCAATAAACCGGGCATGACTAAAGTAAGTAATAAAATTCCTGTCCTAGTTTTCACAAGTACCTTTAACAGTAGGGTTGACTATACTCTCAAAACTAAAGTATAAGATGGATAAAGGACAATAGAATAAACTTAAAAATTTGTAAATGCACAAAGGGAAATTAACGATCTGGAAAGATGATCGCGGATTTGGATTTATTCAAACTAATGATGGAGACAAAAAAGTTTTCTTGCATATCTCCAATCTCAGAAATAAGCGAAAGCGTCCTCAAGAAGGGGATATGATTAAATATCAATTGATAACTGATGAAAAAGGCAAGCTTACAGCTACTAACGCATCTATTCAGGAAAAATTTGCAGCATGGATATTGATTTTATTTATTCTCTCAATATTACCTGTTTGGGGAACAATTAAATTATCCATGATTTATAGTAATCCTTTAGCGATCGCTATTTATCCGATCACAGGATTAATTACTTACTTGCTTTATGCACAGGATAAAAACCAAGCAACTCAGGAAAAGTGGCGGATTTCTGAAAAAACTCTGCATTTTTGGGAGTTTATAGGTGGATGGATTGGTGGTTTTATTGCTCAGAATATACTCCACCACAAAAGTAAAAAGTCTTCTTATCAGTCAGTTTATTCGATGATTGTAGCCATTCATTTGGCAAGTTGGACGTATTGGTTATTGTATATTTACTCATTAATAGAAATTTGAATCAAGAGATTGTGCTATAATTTACCCCTAACAAATAAAATATTTTATGCGTCGAGATTCAATCTTTTACAAACTATTTCAACAATATCCATCATTACTATTCCAAATATTGACAAATCCCCCGGAAAATGCCAATTCTTACAGATTTGATTCCGTAGCAGTCAAAGAACCAAAATTTGAAATTGATGGTGTATTTTTACCTCCAGAAAATGATGCTCCTGGAGTAGTATATTTCTGTGTTCGCGTAGCGTGCCGAAGGCATAGTACAATTCCAAAAAGATGAATTACTGTACGAACGAGTATTAGCTGAATCTTCGCTATATTTTTACCGCAACCGTGCTAGATTTAGTGATTGGCAAGCAGTTATAATTTATCCATCTCGGAACATCGAACAAAAAGATATTTATGCACTTAGGGCATTTCTCAACAGTGACCAAGTACATCGGGTATATTTAGATGAATTGGGGGATATTCATCAATTACCTATATGGGTAGCAGTGATGATACTAACAACTTTAGAAGAAAGTACAGCCCCAGAAACAGCCAGGTATTTATTAAGCAGAACCAACGAAGAAATACCATCACTATCAAGTCGCGTCATAATAGAGATGATTACAACTATTATGATGTACAAATTTGAAAACCTAAATCGTCAAGAGGTAGAATCTATGTTAGGAATCACACTTAAAGAAACGCGAGTTTATCAGGAAATTAAAGAAGAAGGAATCAAAGAAGGAATCAAAGAAGGAATTAAGGAAGGAATCAAGGAAGGAAGAAAAGAGGGACGAGAGGAAGCAACTGTTAATTTGGTTATTCGACTGTTGACTAAGCGATTTGGAAAAGTATCCAAGAAAATACGCAATTCTATTTCTAGCTTACCATTAGATAAGTTGGAAGATTTGAGTGAAGCACTATTGGATTTTAGCAGTTTGGATGATTTACTGGCATGGTTAGCAAAATCTGAAGACTAAAGTTTTATAGCAAATTTCATCTGCATTTTCTCCGTATCCTCTGTACCTGGAGTGGTTAATTATCCCGTAAAATTACGACACTCAACGGAAATCATGCTGTAATTGTCTATTTCCCCAAATTCAAGGTTAGAATGACAAAATTAAATTTTGGTTGAAGCTACAAAAAATTGTCAAAACAACTAACTCACAAAGTGTTTCCCGGTTCTGTTATCAAGTTAGATAATGGCTTAACATTTATTCACCAAGAGATTTCCACTACCCCCGTAGTGGTAGCTGACGTTTGGGTACGTGCGGGAACTAACCTAGAACCAGAACCTTGGTTTGGTATGGCGCATTTTTTAGAACATATGATTTTTAAAGGCACACCCAACCTACTTCCTGGGGAATTTGATTATCACATTGAAAAAATCGGTGGGGTGAGTAATGCCGCAACCAGCCACGATTACGCCCATTATTCCATTACAACCGCTGCTGATTATCTAGAACATACCCTTCCCCATTTAGGAGAATTACTCCTGAATGCAGCCATTCCTGACGATGAATTTATCAGAGAACGGGATGTGGTGTTAGAAGAAATTCGCTCTTACAATGATGATCCCGATTGGGTTGGTTTTCAATCTCTTGCTAAAAATATTTATCAACAGCACCCTTACGGACGTTCTGTGTTGGGGACTGAGGAAGAATTAATGCAGCATTCCCCGGAAGCTATGCGCTGCTTTTACCGCAGTTACTACCAACCAGAAAATATGACTGTGGTTGTGGTGGGGGGAATTGCAGAAAAAGCCGCTTTGGAGTTGGTAAACCGGACATTTGCAGATTTCCCTCAACGGGATAATTGTCCCCAATTTGCGAAAGTTACAGACCCAATAATTTCAGGAATTTGTCGTCAGGAGTTGATTTTACCCAGAATAGAACAAGCACGGTTGATAATGGGGTGGAAAGTTCCTGGAGTCGAAAAAATTCGGGCTGTTCATGGTTTAGAATTATTATCAGTGCTGCTAGGGGAAGGGAGAATTTCTCGCTTAGTATCTGATTTGCGGGAAGAAAAACAACTTGTTCAAGACATTGACTGTGATTTTTCTCTACAACAAGAATCAAGTTTATTCACAATTACGGCTTGGTTAGAATTAGAATATTTGGAAGAAGTTGAAAATTTGATTTGTTCACATTTACAAGAATTGCAAAATCAAGAAATTAGTCAGCAAGAATTAAATCGCATTCAGAGGCTTTTATGTAACGAGTATGCCTTTTCCACAGAAACACCAAATCAACTAACTGATATTTATGGTTATTATCATACTATTGGCTATACTGAATTAGCTGTTACTTATCCCCAAGAAATCCAATCTTTAGATACTCAAGAACTGCAAAAATTAGCTCAAGAGTATCTTTCACCAGCTAATTATACCGTGACAATTCTCAAGCCTTGTTAGTTGTTAACCCGTGAAATTAAAAATGCAAACTATTAATAGTCGCTCTCTGATTCATCGCACTGTATTAAGTAATGGCATTGTTTTATTAGTATCAGAAAATCAAGCTGCTGATATTATTGCTGGACGGATTTTTATTCGGGCTGGTAGTTGTCATGAAAACCGAGAAAAAGCTGGTTTAGCACATTTATTGTCAGCAGTAATGACAAAGGGATGTGATGGTTTATCGAGTTTAGAAATTGCCGAAAAAGTCGAATCTGTGGGAGCTAGTTTAGGGACAGATGCAGCTACAGACTATTTTTTGCTATCTTTGAAAACAGTAACTACTGATTTTATTGATATTTTATCATTGGCTGGAAAATTATTGCGATCGCCTACTTTTCCCGAAAATCAAATAGAGTTAGAAAAGCGGTTAGCAATCCAAGATATTCGTTCACAAAAAGAGCAACCTTTTGGTCTAGCTTTTGAACAATTACGTCAGGTAATGTACCCCAATCATCCCTATTCTATGTCCGTTTTAGGTGATGAAACTAGCATGAGCAGCATTACCCGTGATGACTTAGTAGTATATCATCAAACTCATTTCCGCCCTGATAATATTGTAATTAGCATTGCTGGACGCATTACACCAGGACAAGCTGAGAAATTAGTAAATAGTATTTTTGGTGATTGGGAAATACCCACTTCAGCCCAACCTACTCTTAATTTATCACCCATTGCCGTATCACCTAAATCTTGCCTTAAACCCTTAAACACCCAACAATCAATTATCATGTTGGGTTATTTAGGACCAGCAGTAACTAACCCAGAATATGCCGCTCTCAAATTACTTTCCACCTATTTAGGTAATGGTCTTTCTAGTCGTTTGTTTGTAGAATTACGAGAAAAGCAAGGTTTAGCTTATGACGTATCTGCTATTTATTCAACTCGACTTTTTCCCGCTTCCTTCGTAGTTTATATTGGGACTGCACCGGAAAATACCAAAATTGCTTTTAATGGACTCCGCCATGAAGTAGAATTGTTATCTAATGCCGAACTATCAGCAGAAGCATTACAAACTGCTAAAAACAAAATTATTGGTCAATATGCGTTGGGTAAACAAACTAATGGACATATTGCTCAAATCTATGGTTGGTATGAAATATTGGGTTTAGGGATTGAATTTGATCAACAGTTTCCCGAATTAATTAATAATGTCACAGCAACGGCAGCAATTACATCTGCTCGTAAATATTTGCAAGATCCTTATTTATCTTTAGTTGGCCCAGAGGAAGCTATTCAGACAGCTACTTTTTGACATCTTACTCCGTTATTTTTCAGATAACAGCGTAAGCGTTGCGCGACCTAGGAATCGCATCAGGTGTAATATAAGCATCAGAAAGTTCTATCAAAGTTTTATGAAAGATAGTCTGATAGCAAATATCCCCAACCACATGATCACAAAATCCTGGCATTGCTTACTCTTATTAACCATCACACCCGTGTTGATTAGTTCTTCTGCATTAATATCAACAGCAGCACCAGTCGAAATTGCCCAAGTTAATACAGCGGTTAAAATTGATCGTCCTTCTCTAAACATGGGTAGTCAAGGTGAAAGAGTTACTGAACTTCAAGCCGCTTTGAAGCTATTGGGCTTTTATTCAGGTGCTGTAGATGGTACATATCAACAGAGTACAGTGATTGCCGTTGCCCAGTTTCAGCAAGCTGCTGGCTTAAATCCCAGTGGTAATGTAGATAATATCACTTGGCAAAAACTGTTTCCTAGCCCGTCAAATATTATTGCTTCCCCACCGAACTCTACCAGTAATTTTACGACTGTTCCTACCCAACCGACTAGAGCTAAAAAACCATCAACTACCAGACGTACAACCCCAAAAAATCAACCTAATCCTAGCATTCAGCCCACCTCTGTCAATCAACAAATACCCGGTATTCAATATACCCCCGAAGGCTGGCCAATTTTGCATTTAGGCACAAGTGGTGCAGAAGTGATTAAGTTGCAAAAACAACTACAAAACCTGGGTTTTTTAACTGGTACGATAGATGGAGATTTCGGTATATCCACAGAAGCAGCAGTTAAAGCTGCTCAAGCTCGTTATGGGTTACAACCTGATGGTATAGTCGGTGGTGGTACATGGAAAGTTTTCTTAAAACGCACTTCCCAGCAACGTTAATTTTGTTCTCAGTCACAAAACTATGAAACACTTTCTCTTAACTTGGCTTGGTACTGCGGTAGCATTATTAATTACGGCTAAAATTGTTCCTGGTTTTATTCTCACTGGTTTTAGTGCTGCCTTAATTGCCGCTGTTATTATTGGTTTAGTCAATGCTATTGTTCGTCCAGTTTTGGGAATTTTGGCATTTCCTATTACCTTAATTACTTTAGGTTTATTTACTTTTGTGATTAATGCCTTAACTTTATGGTTTGCAAGTTCTTTAACTGCGAGTTATGGTTTTCAGATTCAGGGTTTTATTCCTGCTTTTTTAGGTTCAATTGTCTTATCAATTGTTTCTGGTATTATTAACCAGATTGTTAATGTAGTTGATTAAAATATCAATTTTTCACATTTAGCAACAGCTACTGTTATTGCTTCCCCTAGTAAACGAAAAATCTGTTTAGGAACTAATAACGTTATTTCCTTAGATGTAATTTCTGAAGCTGCGAGAATAGCGGCTGCTTCTGCAACACTATATGTTCCCATTAACTTAGTAACAGTATTACTAGGATTGGGAACAAATACATTATTTAAAATTTCAGCACTAAAGGTTTTTAAAGATAATTTTTCTAATTTACAAAACTCTAATAAACCAATTTCTGAGGCTTTTTTATCAATAGTGGCAATTCCAGCTATTTGACTATATATAAGTTGATTTTCTTGAAAAACTTCTTTAATTGCTGAATTAATTAATTGCTGGGAAATGCCTTTTTTGCACCCAATTCCTACCCATAAAACTTTTTTGTATGCCATATTATCTACTTTGTTGTGTAATATTGATTATTTGTCTGAAATGGCTAACTCCACACTACGTGAACAGGATTTAAGGATTTACAGGATGATATTTAATCGTTATCTGTCATTTGTTTATATTAATGTTCTTGATTAATTCTCAAATGACAATTGTCTGAATCAGGATTTACAGGATTTAAGGATTTACAGGATGATATTTAATCGTTATCTGTCATTTGTTTATATTAATGTTCTTGATTAATTCTCAAATAATAATCCTGTAAATCCTGATATGGCTAACGCCACGCTTCGCTATCAAACAAATAATCACTCAAAACTACTGAAAATAATCATAAAATCACACTTTAGAGAGATTTATTAGTATTTCAAGTAGCTATTTTTACATAAAAACTGATAATTCCAATACTTCTAACCAAACTAAAACAATGTATATTGTTCACATCTAGCACAGTAGGAAACATCAAGTCAGAAACAAGGTAACGGTAAAAGGTAAATTTACTTCTTTCTACCCTTGTCGTTGAAGAATTTCATCTTGATGTTTCTCTTTTTTTTTTTTATAATTTGAAAGTTGTTGTTTTTTCTCAAACTCTTATTAAGTATTCTCAAATATAGCAATATGTACTTAAGTAAGGTATAAAATTTACATAAAAACTATACAATAAAAGATTTTTACTCCTTCTTCCTTATTCCTGCTCCTGAATTCTGCTATATAAAGTTTCATATACCAAGCTTGTAACCAAAATAGGTTATGGATTTAAAAAATGTCGCTTTTAGAAATCAAGCTACCCATTCATGAAACTTTTCAAAGTACAGTTCAGGGAGAAGGATACTGGACTGGTTGCTTAGTAGACTTTATTCGCTTATCTGGTTGTCCAGTCGGTTGTCCTTGGTGCGATACTGGTTATGCTGACGGAGGAACAAATTTACCACGAGTGAACCATTCAATTGGTGAACTTTTAGCGGAAATCATATCTCCCAGAGTAGTCATAACTGGTGGAGAACCATTCATTCACAAGCATTTACCAGAGTTAGTTCAAGCTGTATTAGCCGCAAATAAACAGGTTAGTATTGAAACATCAGGCTCTTTTTGGCAAGAAGTTTCCCCAGCAGCTTGGATTACCCTATCTCCCAAAGAACATATTAACCCTAAATACCCGGTGCAAAATCAGTTTTGGAGTCGAGCTAATGAAGTTAAGATAGTCATAGAAACAGGTAAAGAAATTGATTTTTACCAAGAATATCTATCTACTCACCCTAATTTGCTTGTCTACTTACAACCTGAGTGGTACAGTTCCTCGAAATCAATACCGCTGATTTTGCAGATATTACAAAAAAAACCTGACTATAGACTTTCCTTGCAAACACACAAGTATATCGGGGTACAATGACCAATCATCAGTGGCTACTAGCTAAAGAATTCCGCTTTGAAGCAGCACATAAATTACCTTACCATGATGGTAAATGCTCCAGGCTGCATGGACATAGTTGGCGGGGAGTTGTCTATGTAGCTGGTGATACCTTAGCCACAGAAGGTGCTAAACAGGGTATGGTAATGGACTATTCAGATATCAAAAAATATCTCAACCCCTTGTTAGAGAACTATTTAGATCACTATTATTTAAATGAATCTATGGGTTTAGAATCACCAACCAGTGAGGAAATTGCCGCTTGGATTTATGAAAAATTAGAACAAGCAGGATTAGCGGGATTAACAGCAGTAAGAATTGATGAAACTTGCACATCTATCTGTTTGTACTCGAAAACACGCCTATCTGGTTGGTTGAATTCTGGTGAAAATTTAAATTTACTAGGATCTCGTCAAAATGATGATGGACTTGGGATGAATTTAATCACAATTATCTAAACTAAAATTTTTACTCCTGCGCTCCAGCTTGTCTTAACATTGCACAAACACCCCGATAATTATTAAACTCTGCAATCATTAAAGCTGTATAACCACCCTGATTTTTCATATTGACATCCGCCCCAGCTTGTAGTAACATTGCCACAGCCTGACTATAACCTTCAGCTACAGCCCACATTAAAGCAGTTGCTCCAGCAGCGTTTTGCAAATTTACATTTGCCCCTGTTTCTAGCAATAGTTGGCATATTTCGGGATAGTTTGCAGCTATGGCTTTGACTAAAGCGGTTTTACCATCATCTGCTAATTTATTAATATCTGCACCATGCTCAAGTAATAGTTTTACAGTTGAGAAATGTCCTTGAGATACTGCTAAAGTCAGAGCAACTTCTCCAAAGTTTTTCTTTTCCATATCTGCCCCTGCACTCAGCAAAACTGCTACTATTTGGCTATATCCCTGGAACGCTGCTATCAATAAGGGTGTATCTCCCAGATGGTTTCTGATTTGCACATCTGCGCCCCGTTGAAGTAATATTTTTACTATTTCAATATATTCTTCCACAACAGCAATGTGTAAGGCTGTTTCCCCTTCTTTATCTTGGTGATTAATTTCCGCACCAGCATCTAATAAAGCGGTGATAATATCGGTATTTCCCGTAGCTGTAGCTGCTAATAATGCTGTTCCATGATCAACATTTTTGATATTGACATCAGCCCCAGATGACAACAATGCTTTTACTGTTTCTAAATAGCCCAAATCTGCGGCAATCATTAATGCTGTCTCACCTTCTGGATCTTGGCTATTGACAATATGGTTATTTTGTGATAAAGCTTTAATGACTGCTGGCTGTTTGTGTTTTATTGCCAACTTTAACGCGGTATCATCATCTTTATCGGTGATTTTTATGTCAGTACCAGCCGCTAACAGGATTTGGACGATATCAAGATGACCTTTCAGTGCTGCTATCATTATTGCGGTACTACCATCATCATTAGTAGCATTAACATTTGCTCCTTGCGAGACTAATAGCTGAACAACATCTATTTGATTGGCACTAGCAGCCAGCATTAATGCTGTTAACTGATAAGGTTTTCTAGTTAAGTTAATCTTAGCACCCGCATTCAAGAGCGATCGCACAATTTCTGTATAACCTAAATTCGCTGCAAACATCAAGGCTGTAGTCTCATGGACATCCCTGGCATTGACGTTAGCACCATCAGACAGCAGTGTAAATACTCCTTTAATATCCCCAGTTTTCACAGCTTTCAGCAATAAGGCATCTTGATTTTCTGTCATGAGTTATATCCTGTTTTGGTAGATGTCATTGATAATTGTAGCTTGCTTGCCCGTTGGGTACGCAGATAAACGCAGATAAACGCAGATGAAGATATATAACCGATTTCAATTCAAGATTACACTTTAGCCAGGGGAAAAATTGCTGAGTGAGGAAAATAAATGTATGCTAAGTTTTATGAATATTTAATAAACGGAAGTAAAAAACATGGTTTTTGAACTTACTCCAACAATAAAATTCTGGCTGAACTTTGCTCACCCAGTTACTATGTGGATACTATTGGCACTTTCCTTGTATGCTGCATACTTAGGGCTACAAGTACAGCGGACTAGAAATGCTCAGGGAGAAGAAAAGAAAGAATTGATTAAGGGGCGTTATACCATCAAACACCACCAAATTGGTTCTATCATGTTAGCTTTGATGGTAGCAGGTTCAATAGGAGGTATGGCCGTTACTTACATTAATAATGGTAAGTTGTTTGTCGCACCCCATCTACTGGCTGGATTAGGAATGACGGGTTTAATTGCTTTTTCTGCATCCCTATCTCCTTTCATGCAAAAAGGAGCCAATTGGGCGCGGATAACTCATATATTGTTAAATTTTACTATTTTAGGGCTTTTCCTATGGCAGGCACTCACTGGTGTCGAAATCATCCAAAGAATTCTCACGAAAGCATAAGTTGTTAGTTGCAGGAAAAAGAAGTGCAGGGTTGAAATTAAAACATGACTAACTTCATGCTGCGCTATTGAACAGCACAAAGCTTTTATTCCTGACTCCTGACTCCTGACTCCTAACTCCTGCTGTATTTCTGCTGTTTCTTTTGGGGAAAAGGGATATTTAGAGATTGGTGAAAATCTTTCTGTACCTTGTGTGTGAGACGATGGGAAACTTGACGGACAATTTGATTAAGGATGCGATCGCCTGTAGATTGAATTAAAGAAAGGGATAATCGTTGAATAAATCTGGGAAACTGTAACTCAACAACCAAATCCAACTCCCATTCCACCCGTGTAATCCCATCTAAATCACCTATCAATTTTGTGGATGATTTGTAATCTACTTCATAACCAGGTGCTTCGTAATCAGGTACAGGAATAGTCCGAATTTGGAAATGATGATCTTGGGGTTTTAACAACTCCAAGCCAATCTTTGGTTCTACGTCGTAACCAAAAGCACCAAATTTACCCACTGCTAAAGCATAACTATTTTCTCCTATCCTGTGTACCTTCATGGGTTCTGCACAACGACCAAACCAGGAAGCATGAGTATTAAAATACTCTTCTACCTGCTCCACAGGTGCGTACATTTCCATGCTATCTTGATAATTCCCATAGAATTTAGTTACACTAAGATGATCTTTTTTTAAACCAGTATCATCCGCTACTTCCCAAGGTTGATATTTGCTATTGTTTGTAACCATAAATTTGTTTTTTGTATAATTTGAAGTTTGTCTATATTAATCATTCCCAATTCAGGGAAGTTTTTTCAGGTGAAAATCCAATGTTCACGAAAATCTTAACAACTTGTCATTAACTTTATATAAACAACATGAACTGACTATGTAAAGCAAATTAACAAGGAAGAAAATGGTAGATTTAGGTGTACCCATTTAGCGCTCCTAATTAATTAACTAGAAAATATCTGGCCTTTTATGACTATCTTCATCATTTTTATACAATAGTTGATATTATAGCTAAATAACCAATTATATTATCATAGCAATATTACTGAAGTTTTTAATTTTCACCAAAGCAAAGTGTAACTTTTTGTGCTTAGTCAAAAGAAGAAATTGAAAGGAGTGGAATTCTGAAAAGCTTTGAACTTAAAGGTGTAGAAAAACTCATTGCTCCCATAGCCGCACTTTTGGGCTTTGTGTACCTGTTTCAGTGGTATGTTTTTGGAGATATACAATTATCCACCGAACCTATATTTACCAGAAAACAACCACCCCTAGTTATGAAAGGTGGAAATCCTTATATTCGGGCATTAATGCGAACTATTTCCGCCAGTGAAGCTAGTGGTAATCGTCCCTACTCTCTTTTATATGGTGGTGAGCAGGTTAATGATCTCAGCCATCATCCTCAAAAATGTGTCACTATCATCACAGGACCAAATACGGGTAATTGTTCCACAGCCGCAGGTAGATATCAAATTATTAATACTACGTGGGATCATATTGCCCCGCGCTATCACCCAAAACCGATCCAAATGATGTTGTGGACTAATTATAGTTTTGAAGCAGAGTATCAAGATGCTGTGGTTTATCGTTGGTTGAATGATTCCAAAGTCTGGGGTATAGATATCCCTAAACTATTACAGCAGCAAAAGTTAAATGACGTTTTACGGAAACTTTCTCCCACTTGGACAAGTTTAGGATACGGTATAGAAAATAATTCTGTTAGCAGTTCCTTACCTAAAATTTATCAGCAAATCTTAAAAGAAGAATTAACCCAAAATACAGAAGTTAAAAATATAAAATAAAATATGGTAGGGGCGAAGTTTCCCCGCCCTCAATTGTATTTCATCCGACCGATAACTTATCCGGTGTGCATTGCCCACCCTACACTACTTAAAATTTTTCAAATATTATTTATGATTTCCATATCACAAATCAACCAACTATTAACCCTAAAATCAAGTATACTAGAATCAGTAATTCAGTGTTAATAACTGCTATGGTATTACTTCAAGAATTATCAGAATTGTTGCAAGCAGAAGATCCAGAAGAACGACAAATTATCACTGGCGTGAGTTGGGAAAGTTATGAAGCTTTGCTTAATGATTTAGGTGACAGCTTGGAATATAGAGTTACATATTTAGACGGAGTTATAGAATTAATGTCACCAAATCGCCGCCATGAAAGTCGAAAAAGTGTTACTGGATCTTTACTAGAAATTTACTTTCAAGAAAAACGTATTCCTTATTTTCCCCTTGGTTCTACAACTTTCCGTAAACAAGCAAAAAGAGGTGGAGTAGAACCAGATGAATCTTACTGTATAGGTATAGAAAAAGAGTTTCCTGATCTGGCGATTGAAATTGTTTTTAGCAGCGGAGGAATTGATAAATTAGAAGTTTATAAAAGATTAGGTATCAAAGAAGTATGGTTCTTTATCAATAATCAATTTACGGTTTATCATCTGCGTGGTGAAAACTATGAACTGGTGGCGCATAGTGAATTATTACCAGATTTAGATTTAACAACGTTAGCACAATATGTAATTTCTGATTATCCTTTAGATGCCGCAATAGCTTTTCGGGAAAAAATAAAAATGCTTTAGCAGGAAAGCGATAGCGAAGCTGACCGAAGGTATCGCTATTTATTGGCAGTTAATCACTAATCCATAAATATTTTATCCTGCGATTTTACCGACACAGGAATAAATACCTTTGACTGCATCGGTTTTAGCACCTGCAATCCATTTAAATTTTGCAAACAATCTAAAGCTGCTTCCCGAATCATTACTTCCTTTTCCTGACTTAGTAGCAGTTGCAAACATTCCATAATATCTTGTTGTAGTGCTGTATCAACACGCTGACGGGTAATCAACTTATTGAGTTGGCGCATAGAAATTAACCGTTTTAAAGGATCTTTTTCGGTTAAATTGTTTAACAATTGATCAAGATAATCTTCCTCTCTATTTCCCTGAAAACTGCATATTTGCCAGACCAATAAAATTAAAGTTAACAACGTTCCCATACCTTGAACAATAGCGCCAGCCGCTAACCAATGACTGGGAGCATCAACCCAAATTGCCGAAGCCATGTAAGTTATCACAGTCGCAATACCACCACTAACAATAGAATAAGCTAAACGACTGTTAGTGCTGCTCATCAATTTGCGGATTTCTAACCAGCGTAATTGCCAGTTCCATTTTTGGATTGAGTAAGTAATTACCATAATCCCAATGCCAACCATAAGAGCTAACAGCAATTGCCAACTCCAAATCAGCATAGCCACAATAATTGTTAACAATCCCAGTAAAACACCGGGTTCAGAGAAATGCCTGAAAATGTTATTTTTTGGGATTCCTGTCTTAATTTCTGAGATTTGATGCATGAATTGTCGCCAAGAAGACGAAGCCTGTGCCACAGTATTTACCTACTTGATTACAAAATTATTAATGGATAGTTTTTGCAAATAATGAGGATGAAATCAGGAAAATCTCACCCTTAAACAGATATTATTTATCCTGTAACCGGATATCAATTACAGACGCATTGAAGTTATAGTTAAAACCTTCTAATTCAAAAGGCATCCCAATTTTTACCTTGCTATTACCAAGAACTGGTCCATCTTTAGTAACTGTAGCTTTACCTTCTAAGGTCAAGATAAAATCTGTACTAAAGTTATTCTTTCTCGGATCTGGCAATTCTTTCACAGAACCATCTGGTTGACCAATAGTCAGCATTCTATCTAACTGTTGAACAGATTTAATCCCAATTTGACCATAGGGTTGATTGCGGATAATCACATTGGTTTTACCACCTTTTGTGAATCCTTCTTTTAATAACTGTTGAGGATCACGAACATTGAGGCCACGCACCAGCAAATCCACCTCTATTGGTACTGTTTTTGCACCTACTTGAGCCACAGAACCGGAAGTACCGGGGAAAATAAAGATACCTACTATCACTAGCAAAATTACTAGTGCAGCCCCTAAATCTAGTAGGTTGATTTTACCGAACAAGCGACCTTTGGAATCTAAAATAGCCATAACCAGGTTTGGATAAGTTGCAGTTAAGTTTTCAGCTAGGTAATTGATTGTACTAACAATTTTTTTAAGTGATCTACAATCTTGATCACTAAATCAGAATTGATAAAAGCTAGGCGTTATGGTTATGCGATAGTTTATCATAATCGCAGCAGTTCCGGTGTCATCCTAGCAGTAAGTTATTGCAATTGACTATTGGCACTATCTTGAGTTGAAAATGCAACTTAGTAATCTGAAAATTCGTCCTCTAAATTTAAGTTGTTACACCAAAGTTAATATCACTAAATTATGATTAACTACAAAAGATTTTGGCCAAATTACCGCTCATGGCAGCGTCAGTGTTTATATCCGTTAATTTCTGTAAGCGTTGCTTTGAGTATATGTCTGAGTACATCCTTACCAAGTAAAGCTATAGATTTATTACCGCTTTTATTTCAAGGCGTGCAGGTATTTAACCTATCTAGGATGTCTGATAGTCAGGAAGTTAATCTTGGCCAGCAAATGAATCAGGAATTACAGCAAGAAGTCAATATTTCTAGTAACTCACAGTTAAATAGGTATATTGAGCAAATAGGTAGCCGTTTAGCAGCTAATAGCGATCGCCCAAATCTCACTTATACTTTCCAAGTAGTGGAAGATCCGGCTGTGAATGCTTTCGCTACTACGGGAGGGTTTGTTTATGTCAATACAGGATTAATCAAAGTCGCAGACAATGAAGCTGAACTAGCTAGTGTATTGGGTCATGAAATGGGTCACATTGAAGGCAAACATTTACTCAAACAAATGCGAGAAAAAGCGGCAATAAATGGTATAGCTAGTGCAACAGGGTTAAGTAAAAGTAAAGCTGTAGGTCTTGGGGTACAACTAGCACTAAATCTTCCTCATAGTCGTAAGGATGAATATGATGCTGATAGAAGAGGATTAAGAACCCTTACTCGAACAGGTTATGCTCCATCAGCAATGGTTTCTTTTATGAAAAAATTACAGAGAAGCAGTTCCTTACCCACATTTTTAAGTACACATCCTGGCGCAAGCGATCGCGTTTTAGCACTCCAAAAACAGATTAACAATCAACCAAGTTATAAAAATAATGGTTTAGATAATACAATCTATCAATCTAAAATGAGAGCATTTTTGCAGTAATTATTTTTATTTTCTATGACGGCGGCTACCTACGAATTCCTGTGGCTGCACAATTGTAATTACCTCGTTCCAAGCTAGAGTCCGCACTGCCTTACTGAACACATTAGCCTGATGAACTAACTTATTTGTAATATCCAAACCCGTTAACCACCCGCTACGGGGATGATAAGCACCAGTATCAATATCTAACCATCCCTGCCCCTGTGCCAAATTACCAGGAGGAACACCAGGTAAAGTAAAAGTTATAGTGTGACCAACTATAATCAACTTATCTGCAAAATATGGTTGCTCTATCTGATGAAACTCATCCCTAATCCAGCATAATTGATCCGATGTTTGCTCTTGCAAAGTTCTTTTCGGATCAACACCTGCATGAGCTAACCAAAAATCTCCCAAATCTAAATATGTAGGTAAACTTTCAAACCAATCTAAATGTTTTTTAGGAATTGTGGCAGATTGGTAACTAGCAATAGTAGCTTGTCCTCCACTATATAACCACGTCTGCATATGTGCTGGCGCAACATTCTTGCTAGTCATAATATTTAATAACATCATTTCATGATTACCTAGCAAACAAGGGTAATCATTTTCTTTAACAAACTCAACTACTTCGGCACTTTTGGGACCACGATCAATTAAATCTCCCAAAAAATAGACTTGATCTTCTGATACCGGGGCTATTGCCTCCAATAGCAACATCAAACCTTCATAGTGACCATGCACATCACCAATGACAACCCTACGCTGACTTATTTCGCTCATTTGCTTTTAGCTTAAATGAATTAGCTGAATATTTAGACTACACTTGTATCTGTCTGATTTCCGTTAAAAAGGTCAAGAAAACTGGACTAAGTTATGATTTCTTTAATAATTATGTAGACATTTGGTTAACTTGCCAAGTTCCCTTACAGATAATTACTAATACTTAAATCTTTGATCATATATGAATTGCCATACTTAAGCAAGCTCGCCCTCAGTGAAAAATATTACAAACTTAAGTTTTTAATCTTCATTTTGCAATAACCACAAACCACTATAAGTCATCCCCGAATCATCTGGTTGCACCAATAAAAAATGCAACCCCCGACTTAGCTGTTTTCGCTCTTGGTACAACTTCCCAGCAGCAGTAACTTCCTTATCTTCAAAAGTTGCTAAAACCCACCTATCTACCAAACCAGCCTCTAACACCAAACCATCAGGCATACCAGCCATATAGTTTAATGATACAGGATTACTTTCCTTTAACCACTGCGCTAAACGCATAGATTGTCGCCCACCGTAAATTACTACCCCAGGTATAGGCACTGTTGAAGCTAAACCTAGATTAATTGGCTGGAGAAACTCTGGTATCTGTAAAATAGGAATTGGCCGTTCTCTAAATTCATCCACAATATCACCAGAGGTCATCGTCGCAAAACGCCATTCTTCTCCCCAAAGATTTTCCGGTAATGGTACTGGTGGTAGTTTATCCACAGTTACAGGATATTTTTTCGCTTCTAACCACTGTTTTAACGCCAAAGTTCTGCGAGTAGCTTCAACTTTTATACCTAAATTATTTCCCGCAGTTGTAATTAAACTTAAAGACTGAGGACGAAATACTTGAATTAAATCTGGTAACTTTTCCCTACCTGCTAATTGTAATTGTTGAGCAACCCAAGTAGAATTAGCCTGTGATTGCGGACAACTTGCCGTAAACTCAAAACTGCGAATTGCATCACAAATTAATAATTCCCATAATACCTGCCCCTGGGCATTTTGCAGCGGACTACGATAAAAATCAGCCTGCCAAATCAGACTCATTCCCTACTCCCTAAAAATTAAACAACTCAAAAAGTGGATTTAGCAAATTTAGGTTTTGACTAAATTCGCGGCAAATTCTATTGCTGCTTCTACTGTAGAAATTTTTCCCTCAGCTTGAGCAACACCAACCTCCATTAATAATTCACCTATTAGGGGTGAAGCGGGAATTTTTAATGCTGTCATCATATCTTTACCATTGAGTAAAGGAATAGGATGTGCAACCACATCATTTTTGTCAAGATAACGCTTGATTAAAAGTCCATAAGTAACTAACATACTTTCCTCAAACCTTCCTTTAGCTACAATATCATTTGCTAAAGCCAATACCAACACAGCCGGAAATAAAATTCCCATTTCCCGAAAGAGAAAATACTGTTTTCGCAAAGGCTTATGTACCTCTTTTAGTTCCGCAAACAGTCTTAATCCCGTTGTTACACCCCGAATTTCTGCGCGACTATAGGTAAGTTCCTGTAATTCAAGTTCGGCAATTTCTGGTTTGGAGTCAACCAGACAAGCAAGTTTAGCAATACTCAACCAGGATGTTTTTACAGTCTCCCGCACATAATTTGTTAATTCTTCTCCTAATTCCTGCCAACGTTGCCTAATTACAGCATAAGCTTCATCAACAGCAATTAACTTAATAAAGCTTTCATCAGTAGCGTTTTTGAATAAACTAGTTAAAACACCATCTTTCCAAGCAGTATTTAGCCAAAATGTTCCGTGAGAAGTTGCCAACAAATAACCAACTTCTACGCGAACTCTTTCCGCTGCCACCTTGCGGATATCTTGTGCTAAACTGCGAATTGTCTCCTGAGTAGCTGGTTCAATAGTAAAACCCAGTTGAGCAGCTTGACGATAAGCCCGCATTAAGCGCAGAGGATCATTTTGCAGATTTACAGGTGATATCATCCGTAATAGACCAGATTCTATGTCTTTATAGCCTGCGAGAGGATCAATAATTTCTTGAGTATGGGGATTATAGGCGATCGCATTGATAGTAAAATCCCTTCTATACAAATCCGTAATTAAACTTTCTCCCTCCTGTTGGGCAAAATCAGCCGTAGCTTCAGGAAACACAGCACGGGCAATTTGTCTTTCGGCATCAAGTAACACAAAACCAGCTTGATAACGTTGAGCAATCTTTCTTGCTACCTTCACCGCATCCACTGGGATAATAAAATCTAAATCCACATATTCCCGCACCCTACCCAAAATCGCATCACGCACCGCACCACCAACCATATAAACAGGTTGGGGCAAATATTCCAAACTAAAAGGCCAATTTTTGGCCGCTAACCGAGAAGCAACTAATTCAGACATTCTAATAAAAATCAATCCTATAACTAATGCTGATTATTTTGGATTAAGCTACATTAACTATAAAGCTTATTAGAGTTGGTTCTATTATGTGTATTTGCGTGAATTGCCACTATGTAGACCGCTGCTTTACCTACAACGCGGTAGAAAACCAGCACCAACAACCTCACTTAACAGAAACACCAGATTTTGATCCGAACGAACCTTCCATCAACGTTAATATTCGCACACAAGGCGAAATCATTGAAATGGAATGGGATGTTGTTGGTTGTCTTAGCTTTAAACAAGAAATAGGTAAATGGTCGAAATTGCGTCCAGGTGAATTAGTCCCCACCTAATTAAGGTAGATTCTAAAATGTTGCTGAGTATTGACAGCCAAAATCAGCAACACCAATTCTTATTCATGTTTTCCCCTCCAATGCTTAATTCTGCTGTATTATTTAGCAGAAAAATATATTTGCATTTACCTTGACAACCATAATTAAACATCTCTCACCGGATAAATACGCTTTAGCATTGCATACCACCACACCAGAACTCGGTTTAGCAATTAGCAACTTTACGGATTATCCCCAATCTCAAGTTTGGAACTTAGGGCGTGACTTATCCAGTCATATTCATCAATACTTAATTGAACTGATTAAACCACGAACCTGGGCAGACCTAGAATTTATTGCCGTTGCCAAAGGTCCTGGTGGTTTTACAGGAACTCGCATTGGTGTTGTCACCGCTCGGACACTAGCACAACAGCTAAAAATACCAGCATTTACCGTTTCTACTCTAGCGGCAGTAGCGTGGCAAAAGCATACCGCATATAACTATTCTAATACTGCTGACCAAGATAAAAATACCACTCCCATCATAAAGAATTGCCAATATCCAGTAATTGCAGTAGAAATGCCAGCCCAGCGGGGACAAGTATTTGGAGCTATTTATCAACCCAACGCTGATAATTCTGGCATCACCGCACTATTAATAGATAAAGTATTCACCCCAACTGCATGGCAAGAAACCCTAGCTAATTGGCATACCAGTTATCAATTAATTTCCGCTACATCTCAGTTAGCAGCCACTGTCAACAGTATTTTGGATTTAGCTTATTTAGATTGGCAGCAAGGTAAAAATCCTCATTGGTCAGAGGCTTTACCTTATTATGGGCAACATCCTATAGATATTTGATGATTATCAAAATCTGTCTAAGCCTTGCGATATAAAGCTTGTAGTCGAAAATAGCCTTTGAATTCACCCTTGCTGAAAAAAAGATTGCAAAAACCCCTTGACAGAACTAGGAAGGATTGTTATGTTGATTAAGTGCCGAAGAGAGAAACGACTCCCGGCAACTGAACCGAGAAAAAATAATACTTTGAAAGAATAGATTAAACCAATCCTCGTCGTAAGATAATTTAAATTACTAGGAATTAGTTCCTAGATAATTGTAGAGGATTCCGAGATTTTAACTAATGTCGGAGCCAACAAACTCGAAAAAACAAAATGGAGAGTTTGATCCTGGCTCAGGATGAACGCTGGCGGTATGCTTAACACATGCAAGTCGAACGGTCTTTTCGGAGATAGTGGCGGACGGGTGAGTAACGCGTAAGAATCTACCTTCAGGTTCGGGACAACCACTGGAAACGGTGGCTAATACCGGATGTGCCGAGAGGTGAAAGGCTTGCTGCCTGAAGAAGAGCTTGCGTCTGATTAGCTAGTTGGTGTGGTAAAGGCGCACCAAGGCGACGATCAGTAGCTGGTCTGAGAGGATGATCAGCCACACTGGGACTGAGACACGGCCCAGACTCCTACGGGAGGCAGCAGTGGGGAATTTTCCGCAATGGGCGAAAGCCTGACGGAGCAATACCGCGTGAGGGAGGAAGGCTCTTGGGTTGTAAACCTCTTTTCTCAGGGAAGAAAAAAATGACGGTACCTGAGGAATAAGCATCGGCTAACTCCGTGCCAGCAGCCGCGGTAATACGGAGGATGCAAGCGTTATCCGGAATGATTGGGCGTAAAGGGTCCGCAGGTGGCATTGTAAGTCTGCTGTTAAAGAGTCACGCTCAACGTGATCAAGGCGGTGGAAACTACAAAGCTAGAGTGTGGTCGGGGCAGAAGGAATTCCTGGTGTAGCGGTGAAATGCGTAGATATCAGGAAGAACACCGGTGGCGAAGGCGTTCTGCTAGGCCAAGACTGACACTGAGGGACGAAAGCTAGGGGAGCGAATGGGATTAGATACCCCAGTAGTCCTAGCCGTAAACGATGGATACTAGGCGTAGCTCGTATCGACCCGAGCTGTGCCGTAGCTAACGCGTTAAGTATCCCGCCTGGGGAGTACGCAGGCAACTGTGAAACTCAAAGGAATTGACGGGGGCCCGCACAAGCGGTGGAGTATGTGGTTTAATTCGATGCAACGCGAAGAACCTTACCAAGGATTGACATGTCACGAATCCCGGCGAAAGTTGGGAGTGCCTTCGGGAGCGTGAACACAGGTGGTGCATGGCTGTCGTCAGCTCGTGTCGTGAGATGTTGGGTTAAGTCCCGCAACGAGCGCAACCCTCGTTTTTAGTTGCCAGCATTAAGTTGGGCACTCTAGAGAGACTGCCGGTGACAAACCGGAGGAAGGTGGGGATGACGTCAAGTCAGCATGCCCCTTACGTCTTGGGCTACACACGTACTACAATGCTCCGGACAAAGGGCAGCTACACAGCGATGTGATGCGAATCTCATAAACCGGAGCTCAGTTCAGATCGAAGGCTGCAACTCGCCTTCGTGAAGGAGGAATCGCTAGTAATTGCAGGTCAGCATACTGCAGTGAATTCGTTCCCGGGCCTTGTACACACCGCCCGTCACACCATGGAAGTTGGTCACGCCCGAAGTCGTTACCCCAACCGAAAGGAGGGGGATGCCTAAGGTAGGACTGATGACTGGGGTGAAGTCGTAACAAGGTAGCCGTACCGGAAGGTGTGGCTGGATCACCTCCTTTTAGGGAGACCTAATCCATTTAGAAATCGAAGGTAATGAAAGTTATCAACAGAAACTAAATTGGTCTAACCTAGGTCGGTCGAGATTGGGATAAATCTTTCAAAGTATTATTTGCCTTAGGTCAAAAACTAAATTTTAGATCATAACTGAATCAAAGTCAGCACCTAACAAATTAAGTTAGAATGCTGGGTTGAATTCCAGCCAGAACCTTGAAAACTGCATAAGAGAAAGAGAATTAGCAGGCAGACACAGACATGAGAGTGTTTTGTGAAAGCAAACAAAAAGAAATGTGGTCAAGCTAATAAGGGCTAATGGTGGATACCTAGGCACACAGAGGCGATGAAGGACGTGGTTACCGACGAAATGTTCCGGGGAGTTGGAAGCAAACTAAGATCCGGAAATGTCCGAATGGGGCAACCCTATGTACTACCTGTTGAATATATAGACAGGAAAGAGCCAACCCAGCGAACTGAAACATCTTAGTAGCTGGAGGAAGAGAAATCAAACTAGAGATTCCCTAAGTAGTGGTGAGCGAAAGGGGAAGAGCCTAAACCAAGAGATTTATCTTTTGGGGTCGTGGGACAGCAATATCGAATCTAGAGGTTAGACGAAACAGCTAAATACTGTACCAGAGGGGGTGAAAGTCCCGTAGTCGAAAACCAAAGGATAGTAGCTGAATCCCGAGTAGCATGGAGCACGAGGAATTCCATGTGAATCAGCGAGGACCACCTCGTAAGGCTAAATACTACTGTGTGACCGATAGTGAACAAGTACCGCGAGGGAAAGGTGAAAAGAACCCCGGAAGGGGAGTGAAATAGAACATGAAACCATAAGCTTACAAGCAGTGGGAGTCCGATTTAACGGATGACCGCGTGCCTGTTGAAGAATGAGCCGGCGACTTATAGGCACTGGTAGGTTAAAGCGAGAATGCTGGAGCCAAAGGGAAACCGAGTCTGAATAGGGCGTTAAATCAGTGTTTATAGACCCGAACCCTGGTGATCTAACCATGTCCAGGATGAAGCTTGGGTAACACCAAGTGGAGGTCCGAACCGACTGATGTTGAAAAATCAGCGGATGAGGTGTGGTTAGGGGTGAAATACCAATCGAACCAGGAGCTAGCTGGTTCTCCCCGAAATGTGTTGAGGCGCAGCGGTAATGATTAAATTTGGGGGGTAAAGCACT
>CP070233.1:0-97500 GCA_017355425.1 Dolichospermum sp. DET69 | reverse complement strand
ATTTTTATAAGAGCATCCGGTAAACGTAAAACTCAGCGTCTTTAGACCTGAGATATAAGTGACACGGGCGGTTTTAACCGCCGTGTGCCTTCCTAAGCTAACTTGTATTCTCTAATTAGTCTTTGTGTGGCCGATGACTGAGACACCCCCCAGCTTGCAGCAATCTGTTCTAACTTTGCTTTGTCTTCTTCCGACAAATAAATAACAGTACCTTTTTTTCTAGACATGATGACAATTGAATATTAGTATGCTATGATAATAATATCATAACATTGCAACCCGAACAATGTCTAAAGTTAGTAAATCAATGGGAGTACAACAGGTTTTGTTGTCTCCCGACAATGAGATAAAGGCAATTTTAGAATATCTTTGTCAACAGTCGGGTAGGCTCTATAACAGTGGTGTTTATTTTGCTAGACAAACATTTTTTAAAACTGGAAAACTTTTAACGGGTAAGTTTGATTTGATTTATGAGCCTTCAGTTTCTAAAACTATGGTCGCTCAATCAATGCCATCCGTCCCCGCACAACAAACTTTATTGTCTGTAGCTGAGGCTTTTAAATCTTTTAAAGAATTACGTTCTTTATTCATCAAAGGTCAATTACACTTTAAGCCCAAAGCTCCCGGCTATCTAACAGGCTCTAAACTTTTTAAAGTTACTTATCCTAATAGTGGGACACAAAAGCTAACTCTAGTCAATGGACAGATCAGATTTTCGTTGGGACTAACAGTTAAAAGATGGTTTGGAATTTCTGAATTTTTCCTACCAATGCCGTCAAACATAGATATATCAAAGGTTAAAGAGTTCACCATCTTACCTAAAAACGGTGTTTTTTATCTGGAAATGTCTTATGAAGTTGAAAGACAAAACCACGTTTTAGACATCCATCAGGCATTGTCTATTGACCTGGGAACGGCTGAAAATTTAGCGGCTTGTGTTGATACTTTGGGCAATTCTTTATTGATTGATGCCCGTGCAATGAAGGCGATGAACCAGATTTGGAACAAAAAAGTATCAACACGAAAAGAAGGAAAACCGGAGGCTTATTGGGATAATTGGCTAGACCGTGTGACCCGTAAACGCAACCATCAAATGAAAGATGGGGTTAATAAAGCTGCAAAACTAATTATTGATCATTGCTTAAAATACGGCATTGGTACATTAGTAATCGGCTGGAATGACGGATTTAAATCTAACGCTAACATGGGGCGAATTAATAATCAAAAGTTTGTCCAAATGCCGTTAGGTAAACTCAAAGACCGACTAAAACAATTATGTGATTTACACGGAATTAGATTTCAAGAAACTGAAGAATCTTATACGTCAAAAGCATCTTTCTTGGATGGAGACTCCCTACCCGTTTATGGTCAAAAACCAGAAGGGTGGAAAGCATCGGGTAAGCGCGTTAAACGTGGATTGTATCAGTCAGCTAATGGTTCAATTGTTAACGCTGATTTAAATGGTGCAGCGAACATTCTAAGAAAAGTAGCCAGCAATCTAAGCTTAGACTTGGGCTTACTGGGTAGGCGTTGTTTGACGAACGCAGCGAGAATTAGACTTTGGGTATTAAGCCCTAAGCTTACTCTGTCCGCAGAATCTCAGTGTCTTTAGACCTGAGAGTGTCAATAAAGATCCAGATAGAAATATTATTGAACTTAGTCAACAATGAGATTATTCTCCATGACAAAAGTTAAAATGGATGGATTGTGAAAAGATAAATAGCAAATGTTTTGGGCTGATAAAATTGCTGCTGATGCAGTAGGCGACCAGGTAGTTAATGATTCTAAGACTCCATCAGGACGGGTACACGTTGGGTCATTGCGGGGTGTGGTTATCCATGATGTGATTTACCGTGCCTTGAAACACGCAGGTAAGCCTGTTAAGTTCCTGTATGGTGTGGATGACTATGACGCACTGGATACGGTTCCAAAATACTTAGATCAGGAAAAGTTTTCTCCTTATTTGGGTTTTCCTCTGTGTAATGTACCTTCCCCTGGTGATGAGGATACTAGTGATTATGCTAAATATTTCATTGGTGAATTTTTTGAAGTTTTTGAGTATTTAGGAATTAAACCAGAAACTTATTTTCTCCGGGATTTATATCGTTCTGGCCAGCTTAATTCTCATATTGATACTTTCTTAAAAAATGCCCATTTGGTGAGAGAAGCATATAAAGAAGTCAGTAAGGCTGATCGTCCCAATAACTGGTATCCTTTTCAAGTTATTTGTGAAAATTGCGGTAAAATTGCCACAACTGTCACTACAGATTATAACGGTTCAGAAGTTTTTTATACTTGCAAACCAGAGGCAACTGATTATACAAACGGTTGTGGACATTCTGGTTGGGTTTCTCCTTTTAATGGTAATGGTAAATTACCTTGGAAGGTGGAATGGGTGGCCAAGTGGGATGTACAGGGTGTAACTATTGAAATGGCTGGTAAAGACCACTCTCAAAAAGGTGGTTCTAGAGATGTTGCTAATGCTATTAGTCGTAAGGTTTTACAAAAGCAACCTCCTTTCCATTCTCCCTATGAATTCATTCTTGTGAATGGTACAAAAATGAGTTCTTCTAAGGGTGTAGGTTCGGGTGCAAAAGAAATTGCGGCTTTACTTCCTCCTGAATTACTGCGCTTTTTAATGTTGCGGACTCAACCAAGAACAGTAATTAACTTTGCACCAAATTATGAAACTACTACTCGTTTATTTAGAGATTACGATACTTTAATTAATAAGTATTCCAAATCTCCTGAATTAAATGAGGAATTAATGCCGTTATTTTACGCGCAGGTAGGGGATGAAATCAAAACTTTCCAACCTTTTGATTTTAGTACGTTGATTTCTTTGTTGCAAGTTCCGCGTTTAAATATTCAGGAAGAGGTTTTACAACGTAGTCCACAGCCTTTAAATGAGTATGATCAGCAAATTATTAATCAAAGAATTGCTGCTGCTCAATTGTGGTTACAAGACTATGCAGATGAGGAAGAAAAGTTAGTTCTCTATTTGGAACAAGTTCCAGATAAAGCTAATAATTTTAACTCCGAACAAGTTGCTTATTTGCAAAAACTGATGGAGAATTTGCAGAATATTCCTAATTGGGAAGCTGAGGAATTACAAACTATAATTTTCTCGACTACTAAGGAGTTAGGGATTCAACAACCAATTGCTTTTAAGGCTTTATATTTATCTTTTTTAAATAAAGAAAAAGGTCCTAAAGCTGGTGGTTTGTTGTCTTATTTGGAGAAATCTTTTGTGATTTCCAGGTTGCAGGATGTTGTGGCTTTGAATGTAGGTAAGGAAAAGATGGAAGTTTCTTAATTTATCCTTTTATGGTGCGTTACGCTGTCGCTAACGCACCCTACGATATTTTGGTTTTGGTAATTTCACCGTTTGGCTAGTTGTGGAGTTTTTCCTTTTAAGCCAATCATTAATTTCAGGGCGAATATTTTTACTATGGGAACTCGCTGCATAATCCATAGACCCAAACGGCGAATTATGACTATTGGTAAGAAGTTGTTAGAAAAAACTCGATCTAATAAATCGGTAAAACCTAATATTGCGAGGTTTTCTTTTTTTCTCCAGCTTTCATATTGTTTGAGAATGGAAATGTTACCAATATCTTGACGATGTTTATGTGCTGTTTGGATGATTTCAGCTAATGCTGCTGCGTCACGAATCCCCAAATTTAAACCTTGTCCACCGACGGGATGACAGTTATGGGCGGCATCACCAATTAATGCTAATCTGGGGAGAACATAGCGATCGCTCTGCATTAACTGTACCTGAAAAACAAACCTGTCTCCTAATAATTCCAATTTACCCCCATGCTGACCATAGCGTTTAGTCAATTCTGCTAAAAACTCCTGATCATTCAATGCACAGAAAGCTTTTGCTTCCTCATGGGGTGCAGTCCAAACAATGCGACAACGGTTTCCAGGTAAAGGTAATATTGCAAATGGACCACTTGACCAAAACTTTTCGTAAGCAGTGTTATTATGAGGGTTTTCTGGTTTTACAAAAGCCACAATACATGATTGCCAGTATTTCCAACCTTTAGTTTTAATGCCCGCAGCTTGACGAATGGGAGATTTTGAACCATCGGCAGCTACTAACAATTTACTGCGAATTGTCCGATTTTCATCGGCAATTTTCATATTAATAGTAACTATATCTCTCTCATTTTGTGTACTGACTACTTCTGCTGGACACAAGATAGTTACATTTGCACAATTTTGCACAAATTCTTGTAAAGGTTCTAACAGTGCATAATGTTCTGCTACAAAACCTAACTCTGGTGTACCTAAATCAGCAGTTTGGAAATTGACTACATCAGGATAATCAGCATCAGAGAGACAAACTTGGTTATATTTGGCAACATTGGGGAGAATTTCATCCCATAAACCAATGCCTTGGAAAATTTGTGCTGATAACATATGTACAGCATAAGCCTGTCCTTTGGCTACTGCGGCTGATGCAACTCTAGCTTCGATTAGGAGGATATTTAACCCAGAGTCTTTTAAAGCTGCGGCTAGGGTTAAGCCGACAATTCCACCACCGACTATAACTAAATCATAATCATATCCCCAGTAGTGTTCTGTGGGGGTGTGGGGAGAGGAAAGGGTGGGAGTTAGTTGGGAGAGGGACATTGTAAAGATAAATTACGGCGGTTTAACTATTATTGTGACGCGATCGCCACTGATGATCAAGATCAATAGAAAAACAACTTCTTATTCACCAAAAGCAAAAATATTTTAATTAACTCTGCCTTAGGTAGTAGCAATATTTATTGAGGTTGAATAGGCTTAAGTTTATTAATGCCTGAAAAACGTGTATGTACCCTGGAGAAAATTTCAGGGTCTTTTTTTATGCTTTTAAGCGAAGATATTAAGTAGCAGCGACAAGTTCTAACGCTAACCTAGTTATTTCCGAGCAAAATGTTTTTCCATTATTTCTAAAATCATTGGTGCAGCCACACTACCACCACCACCACCGGAATGTTCAGCAAAGGCCACGACTAAAATTTCTGGCTTATCCGCAGGTGCATAAGCCCCAAACCAAGCGTGATTTTCTTTAACTCCTTTTCTCCAAGCTTCAGCAGTGCCACTTTTACCAGCTACTGGGGGAAGAGTTGGGACATTTAATGCCTTACCTGTGCCTTCATGGACTACCTTCCGCAATCCTTCACGCAAAATTTTGATGGTTGTGGGTTTGAGATTTAATGATTGTCTCCAGCTTTTAGCTTCTTCATTATCTTTCAACAAATGGGGTTGCACTCGATAACCACTATTCGCAGGTACAGCAAACATGACAGCGACTTGTAAAGGGGTAGCTTGTAAAGCCCCTTGGCCAATGGACATATTCACAGTGTCGCCTACACTCCAAGGTATTTTCCATGTTTTCTGTTTCCAATTTTCATCGGGAACTAAACCCTTAGCTTCTTCTGTGGTAAATTCAAAGCCGGTTCTTTGACCAAATCCATATTTACGAGTCCATTCAATCAAAGTTAGTCCACCGACTCGCTTACCAACTTGATAAAAGAAGGTATCGCTACTCCATTGTAATGCGCCCACAAAACCCAATGGTCCAAAACCAGCATGATTCCATTCACCAAATCTAGTTCCACCGATATTTAAAGAACCGTAGGTTTGTAATACTGTATCAGGAGAAAATTTACCTGATTCTAGTCCGGCCGTTGTGGTGACAATTTTAAAGGTACTAGCTGGAGGAAAGACGCTAATAGCCCGATTGACGAAAGGATGTTCAGGATTTTGGAATGTTGTTTTCACATCTTGTTGAGAAAGTTTTTGCTTAGAAAAGATATTGGGGTCGAAAGTGGGATGAGACACCATTGCTAAGATAGCCCCATTTTTAGGGTCAATTGCGACTATTGCACCATTACGCTTACCTAAAGCTTTTTCTGCTGCCAGTTGTATATCTAAATCTATAGTTAAGTGCAAATCATTACCAGCTTTTGCTTCTTTGCTTCCTAACACTTTTATGGGTTTACCGCTACCATCTACCTCTATCTGCTGACCGCCCCATTCACCTCTTAACAATTTTTCATAGGCTTTTTCTACACCCATTTGACCTGTTACATCTCCTAATCTGTAGCCTTCCGCTTTCCTTTTTTCCAATTGTTCAGCAGTAATTTCACGAGTATACCCAAGTACATGAGCTAACTCTTGACCGTGGGGATAATAACGAACAGCTTCCGTATTTATTTCTACGCCTGGTAGTTCATTTTCATACTCTTTTAATGCTGTCACCTGTGCTTCATTAAGATTGCGAGCAATGCGAATTAGTGAAGAAGGGTTGATAGCAGATTGTTCAAGTGTTTTCTCAATTTCTTCTTGGGGGGTGTCGAGAATTTTGGCTAGACGTGGACCAACCACAGACCAGGAGGGTTTAGTATGTGCCATTGGCCATAAGTACACAGACCGAGGATAACGAGTGCTGGCTAATAATTTACCATTCCTGTCAAAAATATTACCTCTTTCTGGTTGTTTAGAAATAATGCGAATCCGGTTGGATTCTGCACGGATGCGGTGGTTTTTTCCTTCGATAATTTGCAAATAAATTAATCTAGCGCCGATTCCAGATAACATTAATAATGTGAATAAAATTACAAATGTAGATTGGACACCACGTCCAACTGTGCGTGTATTTTTTGTTGTACTAAGTAATGATGGAAAAATAGCCATAAGACCAAAAAAAATTTTGGGATAAATAGGTAATAGGTAATAAGTAACGACTGACAACTGACAACTGACAACTGACAACTGACAACTGACAATATCAGGGTATTCTACGGAAGATTATGGCTCAAACTGCGATACAGAATCAAAGAGGTTCAAAAACATTACAGCCACTTGATGTTGAATTGCGTAACGTATTCAAGTTTTTCAACCAAGAACCCGCAGTACATGGGGTAGATTTGGATGTTAGACAGGGAGAGTTCTTTAGTATTTTAGGTCCTTCTGGTTGTGGGAAAACAACTACACTCCGCTTAATTGCTGGATTTGAAAGGGTTGACGCTGGTAAGTTACTAATTCAAGGTCAGTTAATGACCGATGTTCCTTCTTATCGGCGACCTGTGAATACTGTATTTCAAAGTTATGCTTTATTTAATCACTTGAATGTGTGGGAAAACATTGCTTTTGGACTGCGATTAAAAAAAATATCTAAATCAGAAATTGCTAGTCGCGTCACAGAAGCTTTAAAACTCGTAAAAATGGAAAGTTTGCGATCGCGTGTCCCCAATCAACTTTCAGGTGGTCAACAACAACGGGTAGCCTTAGCAAGGGCTTTGGTGAATCGTCCCGCAGTCATCCTTCTAGATGAACCTTTAGGAGCATTAGATTTGAAACTTCGCAAGGAGATGCAAGTTGAGTTATCTAATCTTCACAAGGATTTAGGGTTAACCTTTGTTATGGTGACACATGATCAGGAAGAAGCACTATGTTTATCTGATCGCATTGCGGTGATGAACCAAGGCAAAATAGAACAAATTGGTACTCCCAGTCAAATTTACGAACGCCCCCAAACACCTTTTGTAGCTGATTTTATTGGTGATACTAATCTATTTAGTGGTGAAATTCTGGAAGTAGATGCAGAATCTATCAAAATTTCGACTAAAACTGGATTAACAATTCTTGTTGGTCGCAACGAACAAACTCCTTTAAAAATAGCCCAAAGTGTTGTTGTTAGTGTCCGTCCTGAAAAAATTCAACTTTCCCTTTATCAACCTAATATACCCACAAACTGTTTTGAGGGACGGCTAATTAATGTCATGTATTTAGGTACTCATGTTAATTATGTTGTGGAATTAATCAACGGTGTTAACCTCAATGTTTTACAACCTAATACTTATAGTAGCTTACCAGATAGGAATACACCCATTTATGCTTGGTGGGAAAAATCTGACTGTTTAGCTATTAGTCAAATTGACAATTTATGAAAGGAGTCACCGAGTCACCGAGTCACCGAGTCACCGAGTCAGGAGGAAGAAGGAAGAAGGAAGAATATGTAGAAGCTTCAAAAATAAAAATGAATTATCAATTATCAATTCCTGTAGATGACTAACAGACGTAATTTTCTCAAAAAAATGGCGGCATTTTCTACCTTATCTTTAGGTAGTTGTGGTTGGCGACTAGCTAATGTGGGGTCAAACTATATTAGCTCTAATCATAATGACAAACTATATATTTATACCTGGACACAATATACAGATAAAGAATTACTAACTACCTTTACTACCCAAACAGGGATGAAAGTAATAGCAGATGTATATGAATCCAATGATGTGATGTTGGCGAAGTTACAAGCTGGAGGTGGTGGTACTTATAGCATCATCTATCCATCTGACTATATGGTACAGAAGATGGCAGAAAAAGGGTTATTAACAGAAATAGATCATAGCCGTTTAATTGGCTTAGATAATTTATTGCCCCAATTTTCTAATCCTATTTATGACCCCAATAACCGTTATAGTATTCCCTTTAATTGGGGAACAACTGGTTTACTATACAACTCAGAAAAATTGGCAAATCCCCCAGAAGATTGGGAATATCTTTGGCAAAATCAGGATAAGCTAAATAAACGCTTTACCTTACTCAATGATGTGCGGGAGGTAATGGGGGCAACGTTGCGGATGTTGGGTTATTCCTATAATTCACAAAATGAAAATGAAGTTAAACAAGCATATCAGAAATTACAATTATTAAAACCTGCGATCGCTGCTTTTGATACTGATGCTTGGCAAAATAAAATTCTGGCGGGAGACTTATCAATTGCGATGTGTTATTCTGCTGATGCAGTCAGAATTTCTAAAGAAAACCCCAAATTAAAATTTGTAATTCCTCGCAGTGGTTCATCATTATGGACTGATACTATTGTTATTCCCAAATCTAATCCTAATATAGCTGGTGCTTATGCCTGGATTAATTTAATTTTGCGACCAGAAGTAGCAGCAGCAATTTCTGAAAGATTATATATTTCTACTCCTAATCGGGCTGGATTTGAACAATTACCACAGGAAATTCAAGAGAATACTAATTTATTTCCGCCTGAATCACTTTTAGCAAAGTGTGAACGTGTGACTCCTTTAGGAAAATTTGAAGAAGTATATGAACGCTATTGGACTCAATTACTAACTTAAAAATTACTAATTCTCAAATGCAATCTTCTAACGATCTGAGCAAAACCGAGAAATTACAATCTGGGTGGAAAAATTGGTTATCTCCCTTGGTATTACTAGCACCATCTGGTATTTGGTTATTAATACTGCTAGTTTTGCCAACATTAATCATTTTTGAATTAAGTTTAGTACCGGATATTCGACCAGGTGATCTAGTAAATCCTAGTGGTTGGGGTAACTATATTCGCATTTTTGAACCGATTTATTTAAAAGTTATATTCAACTCACTTTTTTTAGCATTTGCTACTACTATTATTACTTTAATTTTAGGTTTTCCCGTTGCTTATTGGATTGCTTTAATTGTGCCACAGCGTTGGCAAAATTTATTAGTTTTGGCTTTTGTTTTGCCTTTATGGACTTCTTCTTTATTGCGTTCTTACGCATGGATTACAATTTTGCGTCCTACTGGATTATTAAATAGTTTATTAACCAGTTTTGGTTTACCTACATTAGATATTCTGAATAGTAACTCAGCCGTATTAATTGGGATGAGTTACAGCTTGTTACCTTATATGGTGTTAATTTTATATGCTTCTTTAGAAAAGTTAGATAAACAGTTATTAGAAGCTGCTGCTGATTTGGGTGCAAATCCAGTACAAACTTTTTGCAAGGTGACTGTACCGCAAGTTTTACCAGGAATTGCTGCTGGTTCCCTGCTAGTTTTTATTACTGGGTTGGGGGATTTTATAGACCCTGAATTACTTGGTGGTGCTTCGAGTATGACGGCTGCGCGGTTAGTTTATAATCAGTTTCTTGGTGCTAGTCAAAATTGGGGTTTTGGTTCAGCTTTGAGTATGGCATTGATTTTGATGGTGAGTATTGCGATCGCTTTTGTGATTAAATTTGATAAAACTAAATAATTGTTCATTCTTTTCCAATTTTATTAAATTAAACCTAATAAACTACTAATTAGTTTTGGTAAACCACTACAACAAGGATTAGAGTATTCATATAATTCATTACGTAATATTTGCTTTGCGATTTTTTCAGCAGATTGAATAGCTTTTTCAGTTAATGGTTTTAATGGTTTGGGATAGAAACACGTTGATTTGTTATAGCCAGGGATATGTTTATCTAATAATTTAACTAACTTATCACGATTAATTTCTGCAAAATGATCTTGAAAATGAATTAAATACCAAAGTTCAAAACAAGGATTTGTAATTGCTAAATTAATCTTTTGACTATTAGCTCGATTAATCGCAGTTTCCCAACTTTTACGACTTTTTTCAATATGTTCATCTCCATCAAAAACAGCCCAAGCAGCATCATTTGTAGTCCATCTTTTTTCATTTTTCATCTGCTGTCGTTTTTCGATGAGTATTTCAATAATGTTACCTGGGTCAGTTTTTCCTTGATTATCCAATACAATAATCTCTAAAGTTGATGAACGTAATTCATTACGAATGCTATTGAAATAAATTGGTTCGGTTTTACTTCCTTCACAAGCAATTAATATTTTTTGAGTAATTTTCCTGGTAGGTTGACGACGTTCTAACTTTCTTGACATTCCTCATCACCCTGTAATATCATTTCTTCATCAGATGGTAAAAATGGAACTGCTCCAAAGCGTCCATCTAAATAAGCTTTATCAATTGCTAAATCATTGCGGACATGAAAATCAGTTAAAGGATATAATTCTGTACTATGGTCAGGACGTTTTTGTGTAAACCAAATTTGATCACGTCGTAGTAAGTTATTTCTTTGTAATGTATTATCATGGCTGGTGAAAATCAGTTGAGAATTTAGAGGATTTGTTTTGGGACTTTGAAACATTTTGATAATATATTTTACAATATTTGGGTGAATGTTTGCGCCTAATTCATCTACAATCGTTAACACTTCTGAGTCTAGAGCCTTGAGTATTCTAAACGCTAAGTTAAATATACGTTGTGTTCCAAGAGATTCTTCATCGAAAGTCCAATAAATTTCTTTACCTTCATGGGTATTATGTACAGCATATATATTATAATCCAACGCATCATCTGATTTTTGTTTGATCTCGATTCTGGAAATTCCTGTATCAAATTTATTTACAATCTTCACGACATCTTCGAGAAGAACATTGAATGAAGGCTCATCAGTAATTTCCATTGGTACTAATCTGAATAAATCCAATTCTTCATTACCCAGATAAATGCCTACAAATCTTTCTTCTATCCAATCTATAAGAGATTTAATTCTCTCAACTTCTAGTTTAAATAATATACTGATAAATAACTCATTTTCTTTAATATTCCGCTGTAATTGATTATGCGGACCTACAAAATCATCGCCAGTTTTCCAAATAAATTTTTGCCTATCTCCATCCCATTGACGATGATATAAGCGCCGAGTTCGCTTGGTTGTATTTAAAGCATAATCCAATTTTTCAGAAATAATATGATTTTGATTAATTTCTAATGAATAAGTATATATATTATTATCAAATAGAGTTCTTAATTCAAACCTTGTCGGTTGTTTAGCAGAAATACTATCTAATTTGAAAGTATCTAATTTTGCATATTGAAAAATTCTCTGGGCGCTGGTCAGTTCTTGTGTACTATGAGTCATCATAAGCAATAAATAATCTAAAGCTTGAATAACATTACTTTTACCTGAAGCGTTAGCTCCAAAAATTGCTAAAACAGGTAAAATCTCCATATCCCAACCTTCAACATAATACCCAGGTGCAATTTCTTGATCTGATTTTATCCCTTTGCGTTTGCTGGTTGCGCTTGTCTTGCGAGCGCTTTGTTTTTGAGCAACAGCACTGAGAGTTACAGGTTCTTTAATGGAACGGTAGTTTTCAACAGTGAAGTCTACAAGCATAATTTAAAGGTACTCAAGGCAGTTTTTTGTGATTTCTTCACGTAAATCATATCGTAAAAGTCAAAAAATCTCTACTTTTACCACAAATTGTTATGTTAACTTATAGATACTACTGAGTATTACGAAAAAATGATTACACTCGGTGTTTTTTCTTCTTTGCTGATTAAATTTTTTGATATATCATCCCATACTTGTGAGCTAAGTTGATTTAATAACCTAGTTTGACGCAATCTAATTTCTTCTTTATTTTCTAATCCTTCAACTACATAAAATGATTTAGGAGGTAATAAATTATAGCTGGCTGGGACAACATCTAATAACCACCAATCAAACAATTCACGTCTACCATAAGAACCTGGAAAAATCGCATAACCTTCTAAGCAATCATCTAGAATATTTAAAATTGCTTCTACAGCCTGTTCATAGTTAAGAACTCGAATTGCATTATCAAAAACATCTATAGCTTCATCAAGTATTTGAAAGTTCGCTATTTCTTTCTCAATATAAAAATTGCGGTTCTTTGATATAGCTTTCAGCAATTCTTCGCTACTAAATTTACTGGTATCATTTTTTGTGTTATTAATTGAACTATTAATTATAGTAATGACCCAATTTGCTATCAAATCAATAATACGTTTTGGTAATAAATTTTGTGGTTGATAGTATTTTAAAGTAGGCTCTACAACTAGAGTTAAAATCAGCGTCATCCAGAGATAGCGAAGATGAGTTAATGTTTCATTACTATCACAAAGTGATTTTAAAACTTCATTTACAGTATCATCCAGTGAAGCTCTACTATCGGACTCTGGCTCATATAGTTCTCCGTAATGTTCTAGTTTAATTCTGTCAAATAAAACTTGGAGATGTTTGGGAATATTATTTGATAAATATGGGTTTAAATTTATAGATTCTGTTATTCTCGATACCATAAATTTTTTCTCCTTTTATATTCTCTGCATAGGTAGTTTATATATATACTATATATTTTTATGCCTGAATAGGGGGATAGTGATGATCCCAGAATACTTGTTCTAACGGTAAATTTATATTTGGGAATTTTTCTTTGAATTGGCTTATAATCCCCCGACAACTTTGACATGGCTGTCGTTCACTATAAAGATAGATAGTGCCTTCCACATGGATATCATAAAACATTTCTAGGGTATCTGCAATTTCAGACAATATTTTATATTCTGAATCGCTATCCATCAAGTGTCCACTATAAGGATCAATAATTGGGTCAAGTTGTCCTCCTGCTGACTTTGGATTGGGTCTTTGAGGAATTGGACTTTTATTTCCACCTTTAGCTGTTGCACCTACACAAAAAACGACACCACTCTTGAGATATATTTCCGCAACTGCAACATTGCTGTGAGGATATTCTCTTTTCAAGTATTTTACTCGAATTTGAGCAGCAGATTCCCGTAATCTTTCCTTGATTAAATTTTCCTCTCCATCGTTAATATTATCTTGCGTATTCGTCATGTAATGATACTAGCATCCGTATAGGATGTTATTTCCCTGATAACATAAATAATAAAGCAGTAACTCCGCATTCACAATAGAAATATCCACACGACAACCAAAAAGGTATAAAACAATGATCCGGTTAAAACTCTGGCAATGGATTATTTTAGTCTCACCAATTGCGGTAATTATCTCTTTTCTTCTTATCTCCGCAGGAACGCAAATTCACGCTTGGGGATTAAGTTGGATTTGGGCTTTATTCACATTTGTATTTGTCGGTTGGCGTTGGTTATTAGTTCGCTGGACTAAACCGGCTGTCAATCAAATTGAAGCTGTTTTAGCAGAAGTTCGAGAAGAGTTAGAAACTACCACAGAGAATAATTTAATTAGGGGAACAGATACTACTAAAGAAGTAGAAACAGCATTACAAAATATTCTCACCGCAGCCGCAAATGATTTACCTATTTGGGAAGATTGGCAAACCTTCTGGAAAAGATGTCAAGATTTAGTAGTAGCAATTTCTCATATTTATAATCCTGAAGTTAAATATCCGCTTTTAAATATTTACATTCCCCAAGTTTATGGTTTAATTCGGGGAACAGTAGATGATATGGATCAATGGATGCAAAAATTATCTTCTGTGCTTAATCAAGTAACAGTTGGACAAGCTTATCAAACCTATGAAGTTTATCGCAAACTAGAACCCTCGGCGCGGAAATTGTGGAAAGTTTGGAATTGGGCGCAATGGGTATTAAATCCTCTGACTGCGGTGGCAAAAAAAGCGAGTGAAGGTGTTGGTAATCGAGCTTCTCAAGAATTATTAATAAATTTAAGTCAACTATTACGAGAAGCGGCTTTGCGGAATTTATGTAAACAAGCGATCGCTCTCTATGCAGGGACTAAAATTGAATTACCTACCCCCGCCCTACCCCAAGTTAAAACCCAAACCCTGCGAGACATTCTCACTCAAGCTGAACCCCCGGAAATCGTTGCCCAAAAACCCGTAAATATTCTCATTATTGGGCGCACAGGTGCAGGTAAAAGTAGTTTAATTAATACTCTTTTTCAAGATGAATTAGCTGCGGTTGATGTTTTACCCAGTACAGATACAATTCAAAATTACCATTGGGAAACAGAAAATGGGGAAACTCTCAACCTTTGGGATACTCCCGGTTATGAACAGGTAAAACGGGAAGATTTGCGAGATTTAGTGATTGATTATGCTAGTAATGCTGATTTACTATTATTAGTTACTCCAGCACTTGATCCAGCTTTGCAAATGGATGTAGATTTTCTCCAAGATGTAAAATCAGAAGTGGCAGATTTACCGATTATTACCATTGTAACTCAAGTAGATCGGTTGCGTCCTATCCGTGAATGGCAACCTCCTTATAATTGGGAAAGTGGAGAGAAACCAAAAGAGATTTCTATTCGAGAAGCGACAAAATACCGCCAACAACTATTAGGAAATTTCGCTAATTTAGTTTTACCTATCGTTACAAATGATCCGAAAACTAATCGTATTGATTGGAATATAGAAGCCTTATCTTCAGGATTATTAGCAGCAATAGATCCGGCTAAACAATTACGGCTAACTCGCTTTTTACGGAATTTAGAAACTCGCACCACAGCAGCAGCTAATATTATTGAGCATTACACATTTCAGATGACAACTACCCAAGGAATTGCTGCATTACTAAAAAGTCCCGTTTTGCAATTTATTTCCACATTATCAACAGGTTCTCCTACTCTTGCTTATTTACTCGCAGAACAAATACCCATTGAACAATTACCCATAGTAATTGGCAAATTACAAATGGCTTATGAACTTTTTCCCCTATTAAATACAGACAATTCCAAAACCCGCAACTTTGATTTATTATCTCTATGGCCATTGTTGTTAGAGAACCCATCTACACCAGATCGTAATGCTTGGGCTTTTGGTCATGCTTTAATAGAATATTGGACGCAAGATTTAACAATTGAACAATTGCGAACCAGATTTAATTATTATCTTCAACAGTGAAAAATTAGAGATTTTTTATGTGATTCTTTTATCCGCGTGAGTAAAAATTATCACAATAAATATTTCGGAGATATCTATGACCAGGGATAGTAATACAAAGTTGGGTTAAGAGATATTATTTGTTCAATAGTAGTTAACAAGTGACCCGAAAAATATCTTTTTTTCCTCTGCGGTTTAAGAAGTAATTTATCGAACCACAGAGGCACAGAGGACGCAGAGGAAAGAGGTTTAATTTCCAGCTATGCACCATCCTTTACTGTTGATTTTCGTTAAAATCACGATTTTTTCTTTAATGTTAGCCATAGGATGCAATCTCTGTTTTGAAGAAATGCTTTCCCTATGGCGAAAACCTGCTTTACTATTCCGGGCGCTTTTAGCCGTTGTGGTGCTAGTTCCTCTAGTGGTTATTGTCCTGCTAAAACTGTTTAACTTACCCCCAGAAGTAATGACAGGATTAGCTTTGTTGGCGGCTTCTCCAGGTGCGCCTCTGACCACAAAACGAGCGCAAATGGCTGGATGTAGATTTTCCTACTCAGCGAGTTTTCAGTTAACTCTCGCTATACTTGCAGTCTGCGTTACTCCTATTACCTTGGAAATTTTTGTCACCCTATTTGAGAATATTTCAGAAAAAGTGACAATTTTAGAAGTTACCCGACAAGTGATCATGGTACAGTTATTGCCTGTCAGTATCGGTCTGTTGCTGCAAAAGTTTGTGCCTAAATTTGTCGAAAATATCGCTCAACCTTTAAATTTTATTGCTAATAGTCTTTTTTTCGTACTGGTTGTTTTGGCTGGTATTTTAGGGATTCCCCTATTTTTCAAAGTTTGGGGATTACCAATGGTTGTTATTACCATCATGGTAATTGCCTCCTTAGCAATAGGACACAGTTTAGGAGGTAACAATGATGATACACAACCGATTTTAGCAATTTCCTGTATTGCTCGTAATGTTGGTTTAGCCTTGTTTATCGCTATTTTGAATAACGTAGAACAAAAGGTAATTCCCACACTCATAGCTTATGTAATTTTGGGAGCAATTTTAGGTAGTTTTTACTCAATTTGGAATAAACGCAAATTAGATCAACAACCTAACTTGAAAATAAGACCCCACCCCTAACCCCTCCCCGCAAGCGAGGAGGGGAATAAGAAGTTTTTTCATGGGTCATAGTTTTTTAGTTTCTCTCTGTACCTGGAGCGTCTCTGCGTGAGAAAAAAGCTGAATTATGGCATTATTTGAACAGCTAGAGAGTGGGTTATCATTTTTTGTAACCTTGCTGAAATTCTTACTAGAATCTATTTCTGTCTTTTGTATTTTATTGGGTGTATTAAAAAGCGGAAAAATAGCAATTTCTCTGAACCATCATCATAGTCAAAACAGATTTCTGCAAATCCGGCTCAACTTTGGCATTTGGCTAGTGCTGGCATTAGAATTTCAATTAGGAGCAGATATTCTTTCTACAACCTACCATTCAACCTTTGAGTCTCTAGGAAAATTAGGAATTGTTGCCTTAATTAGAACTTTCCTCAATTATTTTCTGACTCAAGAACTCAATCAAAAACAATAAAAGAATTATCGCCAAATACTTTTCAAATACCCTCTTATGCTTCTATTTTCCAACCGAGAAACTGGGCAATTTGTTGAGTAATAAGCATAGGCTCGAAGGGTTTAGTAATTGTTCCCACCACGTCTAAATCTAGCAACGGAATATCTTCAGTTAAAATTGTGCTGCCAGTTAATAAAATTACTGGTAAAGACTGCATTTCTGGAATGCTTCTCAGTTCTTTTAAAAACATCAAACCATTCATTTGCGGCATGATTCCATCAAGAATAATTGCATCTGGCTTTTCTGCCTTGACTTTAATTAATGCTTCATTGCCTGAACTGGCAGTTATTACATCCCACCCACCGATATCTTGTAAACAATACTGCAATAATATTAGGATATCAGTATTGTCATCAACTACCAAAATTTTTTTCTTGGCTATTGTTTGAGTAATGCTGGATTGTAAATCACTATTTGTATACATATTAATACCTCAAATATATGTGAACTTAAACCAGAATATCGAAAATTTTTTGAACGCTAAATTTTAATTTTGATCAAACTTGCCAACCAAATAAATTAGCTACTTCATTCACAAGATTCATGGGATTAAAGGGTTTAACTAGGATACCCAAAATTCCTAACTGAGAAAATTGTTCTCTATCTTCAGGTTGTACTTTTGCTGTGACAAAGATAACTGGAATATGTTGAGTATTCACATTAGCTTGCAGTTTTTCTAATGTTTCAATTCCAGTCATTTGGGGCATAGAGACATCTAAAAGTATACCATCTGGATGTTCAGATTCAGCTAATTTTAATCCCGCTTGACCTGAACTAGCAACTAAAACTTCCCAACCAGCAATATCTTCTAAGCAACACTGAATGATAGTTTGAATTGCAATTTCATCATCAACTACTAGCACTCGTTTTTTAGACATAAATTACCATCCCTAATTTCCAATTTCCAATTTCCAATTCCCTATTCCCTATTCCCTATTACCTATTCCCTGCTGTATATAGAGACAATGTAAAGAAAAATGTACTACCTTGACCTAATTTGCTTTCTACCCAAATTTGTCCTTCATGTTTTTGGATGATGCTTTGGCAAATAGCTAGTCCCAAACCGGTACCACTTTTTTCTCGGGCATTGGAAGCATCAACTTGTTGAAACCAACCAAATATACTCTCTAATTGGTCTGCGGAAATTCCTGTTCCTTGGTCTTTTACCTGAAACAGAATGTAAGGAGGTATCAGGGAGTCAAAAACAGAATGATTACTCACATGAGAAAATATTTGGGATTGAGTTTCTACAGTGTCAACTAATGTATTACTAATGGAAATAGTGCTGTTAGGTGGTGAAAATTTAATGGCATTACTTAACAGATTTGTTAATATCTGAATAATAGAATCAGAGTTAGCCCAAACTTGTAAAGAGAGAGATTGAATATTAAAACTGATATTATATTTTTCCGCTTTTGCCTGCATTGTATCTGCCGAATCTCTGATTAATTGAGCAGCATCACAGGCTTGTTTGACTATTGCGGTCTTACCAGATTCTAACTTTTCTAGTACCAAAATATCATTAACTAACCTAACTAAACGCTCTGTTTGAGATGCAGCAATATTGATCATCTGACTCTGCTTTTCTGGGTTTTTGTCATAGACTTTACCTGCTAAAAGTCCTAAAGAACCATGTATTGCTGTTAATGGTGTTCGCAATTCATGACTAACAATAGAAATAAAATCTCGTTTTATTTGTGCAACTGCGCGAATTTCTGTTACATCTTCCACAGTGCCAATATAACCACTTAATTGCACACCGTTTATCAACATGGGAGCGAGTCGAATTTGTGCATAATGGATTTTACCATCTTTGTGAGAATAACGAATTTCGTGACTAAAATTTTCTTGGTAATCTGTCAATATCCTCAACCAAAGACTAGATAAATTCTCTTCATTTTCTGCATGAATAATTTCTAACCAATTTTTGCCTATAACTTCTGCCATCTTTATATCAAAAATCTTTTGAAAACAGGGATTAACATATATACATTCACCCTGAATATTAGTTAAAAATATCCCTATTGGCAAACATTCACTCAGAGAGCGAAACTTACTTTCACTATCCTGCAAATCTATTTCTTGTTGCTTTTGTTGGGTGATATTATTATTGATTTCTAGGATTTTAATCGGGTTTCCCAACTCATCTTTTTGTATTACCCAACGACTAGCTACAGTTACAGAAGTACCATTTTTAGCAATGTGAATTAACTCACCTTGCCAATATCCCTGATTTATTAATTGGGCATGAATTTCTGATAAGGGAATGGGAAATTGGGTTTGCAAAAGTACGTGAGCTACTTTTTCTATAGCTTCAGCTTTTGTCCAACCATACATTTCCTCTCCTCCGTGATTCCAAAAAGTAATTACCGAGTTTAAATCTTGGGTCAAAATCGTATCATGAGCTAGATCCAAAAGTTGTGATTTTTCCCAGAGATTTTTTTGATTTTGTTCTAACTCATTGACTGTATAAACCAGACTTTTATTAAGATTAGCGAGTTCATTAGTCCGTTGAGCAACACGCACTTCTAATTCTAACTTAGCTTGCTGCAATTGGGCTTCCTGACATTTACGCTCTGTAATATTTGTCAAATTAATAATTGCTCCTGTAATTTCTCCTATTGAGTTTAATAAGGGACAAGCATTGAGTAGAAAATCAAAATATTTTCCATCAGCGCGTTGATAATAAAGCTCTACTCCTTGGTAGCTTTTTCCTTGTAAAACTGTATTAATAGAAAAGCGATTTTCGATGATGATTTTTGGCTCTATTGGCATGATCTGTATATCTAATTTAGAGTAAAATAATGATAATACATCATCAAAATCTTGAAAAAGACAATTTTGTCTACAGAGATTTTGAAAAACTTGACTAACACGGATAATTTTTCTTTGTTTGTTACAAACAACCATAGAATCAGCAACTTGTTCTAAAATTGATCTAGCAAACCTTTCTGAAGCTAGAATTTCTTCATTTTGTTTTTTTTCTGTTAAATCAGTAACAATAATACAATTAATGTAATGATTATCTATATTGAATTTATTAGCAGATAAATAAACAGAAATTTTCTGTTGATTACTCTTGACTAGTGATAATTCAGCAGTTGCTGATAATTCTTGGGTTTGCTTTTGGATTAAATTTTGAAAAATATTAACATCTTCCTGCAACACAAATTTGTGAAACGGGGAACTAATAACTTTATCTAAAGAATAATTGAGTAAATTAGCAAATGCTTTATTAGCATATAAAATCCATCCATCTGATGTGACAATCACTGCTCCCTCACACATTTGCTCAACTAGCAAACGATAAGTATAATCTGCACTTTGCAGGGTGAATACCTGATCACCTTCTGGAGTAGCAATTACAAAAGCATCTACTTCTCCTTGATGAATTGCCTGTAATGTATCTTCAGCTACGCTTAGTCTCGCTCGCAGAAGTTTAATTTCTTCAGACAGTTCTTCTGTTAAAATATTGAATTTAGTCATGTTCTTCTCCTCGGAATATAGCAGGGGAGTAGGGGAATTAAATAATATTGATTTACATTTTCATCAACAAATAAAAAATTTAGGTGGTTGTTTTATCTTCCTGCGCTACAATACTTAAACCTAAAAGCACTTTTGGCGTATTTGATAAATCACCAATCACTTTTTTAATAGGGAGAGGCAGTTCTTTTACTAATGTAGGAATAGCCAGTAAATTTTCGACAACAACTAACCCTGGTTGTTGATAAATATCAATGACTTCCAGGCTATACTGTCCAGCTAAATATTGTTCACATATCTGCTTAATATTTTTCAAAGCATTGAGTGAATGTAAATTAGCACCAGCCACGTAAAGTCGTAAACTATAAACTGGATTTTCGCTTTCTGTTGTTAGCTTTTTAAATTCAGCACTTACATCTTCTGGAGTATCTTGTTGATCTTGATTATTCATCTATTTTCCCCTCAATCTTATTTAAGATTTAATCGGTTGAATTTCTAATCCCACTAATACTTTTTCTTTGTTTGATAGATCCCCAATTATTTTCCTGATAGGAGGAGGTAACTGTCTGATTACAGTAGGAATAGCAAAGATTTGATTTTCTTTTGCTAGGTGAGGGTATACAAGTAAATCTATTACTTCAATTTGATATTTTCCGTACAGGTTTTGTTCACATATTTTTGTCAAGTTGCTAAACGCTGCTATTGATTTGGGTGTTTGTCCAGCAACATAAAGCTTTAATTTCCAGATCATTGATTCTTCTAATGCACTTAATTCTTCCATGACATAATTTCCTAGAGTTTATAACTAACTAATTGGGAACAGGGAACAGGGAATTGGTAATTGGTAATTGGTAATTGATAATTTTCTTCTTCTTTCTTTTTTCTTCTTCCCGACTGGTCACTGAGCGATAGCCTGCGTGGCGTAGCCATAGTCGAAGTGCTGACTCCTTGACCGTGCTAATCTGCTTTTCGTGATTGAGAGAGGATTTGACTACCTTGTTTTAAATTGCTTTGAAATAAAGATTCTTGTTCGGTAAGAATGCGAATTTCCTCTTTTCCTACCGCTAATTCTGCCTGTAGTGAAGAAATTTGTGAGGAAACTGCCATTTCTTTCCGTTCTAATTCGCGTCTCTTTTGATCTATTAATAATTGGCGTTGACTAACTGCTAATTTTTCTTGTGCTTCTTGAATAATTCTAGCACTACCAGTTAAAACATCTCCCCGTCCTAAATAGACATCTAATAGTTCAATGCCTTTTTTAGTTAATAAAAATTCCCGGACTTGGTTAGAGTGTTGCATACCACGAGATTTGAGAACATATAAAAGTCGGTTACGTTCCCCGTTGCTGTCTTGAATACGGAGTTCGATCCAAGTATCCATAAGAGAAGAAACTCCTATTTGTGTCTGCTCAAATGGACCGCTACCAGGAATCAGATTGGTAAGCAACATTGTAATCTGTGATGATTTAAGCAAATCAATCAGTCGAATAAAGAAAAGATGAGTTTGATTCAAAGTACCGCTGAAAACCAGGTTGCTCATGGCATCAATAATCACCGTAGAGGGTTTAAATTCCTTTAGAAGGTGATGTAGATTGACTAGGTGCATTTCTAAGCCATAAGCCGTAGGACGCACTGACTGAAGATTGAGCAAACCCTGTTGTACATAAGGCGCTAAATCTAAGCCAATTGAGCGCATATTTCTGATAATTTGTTGCGGCGCTTCTTCTGATGCTAGATATAAACACCGTTCTCCTTGACGGCAAATTTCCGCAGCAAAATGGCAAGCAAATGAACTTTTACCAGTTCCCGCTGTACCTGTAATCAGAATGCTGCTACCCCGGAAGTATCCTTGCCCTGCCAGCATGGTATCTAAGCGAGGGATACCAGAGGAAATATGCTCTGTTGAGACTGCATGATCTAAACCAACAGAAGTAATGGGTAAAACAGAAATGCCATCTTCAGTAATTAAGAAGGGATATTCGTTAGAACCATGTTGAGAACCTCGATATTTAATAATTTGCAGTCTTCTGATTGCTAATTCTTCATTAGTTCGTTGATCTAGTTTAATTACGCAGTCAGAAACGTATTCTTCTAAACCTTGGCGTGTGAGAGTATTATCTCCCCGTTCTCCAGTAATAATTGCTGTTAAGCCTTTTTGTTTAAGCCAGTGAAATAAACGGTGTAATTCAGCGCGAACGATAGACACATTACTTAAACCAGCAAATAATACTTCGATAGTATCTAATACGATTCTTTTAGCTCCAATTGTATCTACAAGTAGAGCAATGCGAATAAATAACCCTTCTAAATTATAATCACCTGCTTCTTGAATTTGTTTTGGATCAATGTAGATGTGGTCAATAGCTAATTTTTTTTCCTCTATCAATTGTTGTAAATTCCACCCGAAAGAAGTAACATTTTGGACTAGTTCTTCTGCATTTTCTTCAAAACAAATAAATACTCCTGGTTCTCCATAGTCGGTAGCTCCTCGGAATAAAAACTCCATCCCCATTAAGGTTTTACCGCAACCAGTACCACCACAAATCAACGTGGGACGACCTAATGGTAGTCCGCCATCTGTAATTTCATCTAAGCCTTGTATGCCAGTTGGACACTTAGGTATAGATTGTTTCTTACTGATTTTATTTATCTTTTCTTGAATCATAATTTTTAATCCTGTGAAAATAATTAACTACTGATTGATTGTTATTTTTTTCTCTTTTTAGCTTCTATCTATAGGAGGATTTTTTTAATTGAGAATTTATCAAACGTAGGCTAATCTTTATCTACATTCTATTTAAGATTCTATCTCTAAAATTTGAATATTTGGTATTTGGTATTTGGTGAAAATGAAAATATAGAAATACCTGGCGATTAGAAATAGGATGTTTCTTACTAGTCCCGGCGACTGGAAGTCACGGCTACACAGACGAAACCCACCTGCGTGGGTTTGAAAACCTTAATTTTCGGTTAGTCCACGCAGGGGGACTTTGCTTGTGTAGTAGCGTATCCCTTACGGGAGCGAAGCAATATTATATTCGCTAAAAATTTTTCAAATAACTTTATCGGTGCGATTCTCATGACCAGAAACCCAGAAACACCTGAACAACCTTCTACCAATGATTTAGCCGCAGATCGGACAGAACTAGCTAAATACCGCAGTCGAGCAGCAGCAGACCGCACATTAATGGCGTGGATACGCACCTGTTTATCGTTAATTGGTTTTGGTTTTGGTATTCCCACCATTGTGAGAGCGATTGAAAATACTCGCATTAGTCATCACCTGAACCCAGTAAGATTTTCGGTAATTGTGGGGTTGTCTTTTATTGTTACGGGAATGTTGGGAATGGTTTTAGGGTTGAGAGAACACCGTCAGTTACTTAAACAAATTCAAAATAATCGCTATACCTACGAAACCTCTCACAGCGCGGAAATTATCGGCGTGGCTTTGCTTGTAATTGGCTTAGTTAGTTTTATTGGCGTGATAATTCGGGCAATGAATTTTTGACTTACAAAGGCAATGTAACAGTGACAGTTGTACCATGATTGGATTCACTCATAATATTTAAACTGCCTTCATGCAAATCTACACATTTTTTCACAACCATTAAACCTAAACCTGTACCCGGAATATTGCGGACATTTTTACCCCGATGAAATGGTTGAAATAATTGATTTTGATCATTTATAGAAATGCCAATTCCTTGATCACAAATTTTAATTATCACTTCCCTGTCTTTAAAAATAAGATAAAATTCAACTTGAATGTTTTCTGGAGAATATTTAATTGCATTTGATAGAAGATTTCCTAATATTGAACGTAATAACCTTTCATCTAAATATGCTTGTTTTTTGTTCCCTTGACAAACAAAATTAATTATATGTCCAGAACCATCACTAATTCTAATTTCTTCAATAAATTGACGACAAAACTTTTCTAAATCTAGCTGTGTAGGATTAAATTCTAAATTACCTGTTTCTGCTCGATTAATAGTTAAAATATCATCTAATAATTGCACCATATTTTTTACAGAATCTTGAATGCGGTGTAAATTGCGAATCCTTTTTTGGTCATCTTGCCAAGCATAAGGAGAATTTTCTAATAATTGGGCAGCAGCTAAAGCCACACTTAATGGTGTCCGAAATTCATGGGATGCCATGGAGAAAAAACGAATTTTCATGGTGCTTAATTCTTTTTCTTTTTCCAATGCTAACCGCACTTCTTCTAATCTTTTCCGTTCGGTAATATCACGACAATTAACAAATATTTGTGTTAGTTCTGAATTGTCAACAAATCTCTGACTAATAGCTTCTAGAGTTCGCCAATTTCCATCCTGATGACAATAACGAAATTCAACTGGTAAAGCAACATCAGGATTTTTAATTGCATTGGTAATGTGATAACAAGTAGTGATAAAATCATCAGGATGAATCAGGGCGAAAAAATTATGATCAATCAAATTAGCAGATTGATAACCTAAAACTTTTTCTACAGATGGACTAATATATTGAATCGTCCCTTCTGTATCTAAAATAGTGATAACATCTAAGGCATTTTCAATCAGTGAACGGAATCTTTCTTCACTCCGCTGTAATGCTTGTTCAATTCTTTTGCGTTCTGTAATATCTCTTTGTACTGCTATCCAATGAGTATAGTATCCTGTTTTATCAGCCACAGGAACTACACTAAATTCTACCCAAAATTCTGAACCATCTTTGCGATAATTAATAACTTCAACTGTAACAGTTTCCCAACGAGAAAGAGCATTTCTTACTTGATCTAAAGCAACCCGATCTGTTTTTGGACCTTGGAGAATACGGGGAGTTTTACCTAACACATCTTCGGAACTATAACCAGTCATGCGTGTAAAGGCTTGATTGATATATAAAATGCGTGGTCCAGGTTCATCTATGGGTTCAAATTCTGTAATTAAAACAGCATCATTAGTATTAACAACCACAGATTGAAGTAACCGCACTTGTTCAGCTTGACGTTTTTGTTCTGTGATATCTGCAACTACTGCGACTATACCATTAATTGCTCCATTGCTGTTGCGGAGAGGAGCAGCAGAAAAAACAATATCTATCAATGTACCGTCTTTTTTGGGTTGACGGACTTCTAAACGGGGAAGAGTGATACCTTGAATGATGCTTTCTCTAATTTTTTGATATTCTTCTAATTCTATGGAAATGATGGGGTTAGGTTGATCTAAAATTTCTGTTTCTGTCCAACCAAACATTCTTGCGGCCGCAGGATTCCAAATTTTAATATTGTTATCTAAATCTACGGTAAAAATAGCCCGGGGTGAAGCAGCAATCAAAGATTCAAGAGTTTGATTTGTGTGACGAAGTGCGGCTTCGGTGCGTTGACGTTCGATAATTTCTGCTCGTAAGGAAATGTTAGTTTGAGCTAGTTCTTCTGTGCGTTGTTGGACTCGGTTTTCTAGTTCAATATTCAGTTGTTGTAGTTGTTCGTAAAATTCTGATTGTTGAATAGCGATCGCAACTTGATTGGCTAATTGTACCATTAATTCAACTTCCCAAGGTTGCCATTCACGAATATCACTACATTGATGAGCAATCAACAAACCCCAAAGATAAGGTTGAGAATTAGTGGGAATATCTCGCAATTCTTGTAATATTGGGACTACTAATTTAGCTTTTACACCAAACTGTTTTACAAAATCTGCTAAACAAGATTCTACATCACTTTGATCTATATTGGTAACAGCGCGAATTTTTCCTTGAGTATAAGCATGATGATACTCTCTGGGAAATACTTCCTCTGGAAATGTTTCTCCAAGAATACAAGGATAATTTTCTGATACAGTTTCCGTTATTGCACAACCAGTACCATCTTCCGAAATCTGATAAATTAGCACTCTGTCAGCTTGGAGAAACTGTTTTACCTCTGCTACTGTGGTCACTAGCACTTCATCTAAATTCAGGGATTTGCGAATGTGGTGAGCTATTTGACTAACTAGACGTTCTCTTTCTGTTTGCTGTCGGAGAATCTTTTCTGCTCGTTTTCGTTGAGTTATTTGTCGTTGTAATAGATAGTAAGTTGTGAAAATAACAATAATAAATAATCCAATGAAAATACCGAATGGATTGAGCATAGAGAGGGGTTTGGGGCTAGGATAACTTTGATAGGGAATTGTTATAAAAATCATGCGACCAATGGGGCTTGACATATATTAGTGATTAATGGTATCTTTGTACCAAGAGATGATATTATGATGCACAGTTATAATAGACCTGTCCAAGTGGTACACTTTAACATGACTTGTATAGAGCTTATATAAAGTCGAAATTTAATTTTATTATCAACGATAATAGTAGTTTATTTGAGGAACTAATATGGCTACAGTATTTGATGTTGCTCGTTATATCCTTGAAAGAAAGGGTGAAATTACATCAATGAAACTTCAAAAGCTTGTTTATTATAGTCAAGCATGGAATTTAGTTTGGAATGAATCTGAGTTGTTTGAAGAAAGAATTGAGGCTTGGGCTAACGGAGCAGTAGTTCGAGATTTGTATAACCTTCATAAAGGTAAGTTTAAAGTCAATAAGGAATCTTTTACTGAAGGGAATAGCAATGCACTTACAGATAGCGAAAAAGAGAATATAGATAAGGTCTTAGATTTTTATGGAGATTATACAGCACAGCAACTTAGTGACATTAATCATCAAGAATATCCTTGGATAAATGCAAGAAGTGATTTACCAGCTATGGCAATCTGTACTAATGAAATAACTAGAGATGCAATTTTTGAATATCATTCTGGAATTTGGAATGAACCAGAATCAGATGAGTAAAAAAGAAGAGCGAATTAAGCGACAAAATGAGAAAAAATTAAAAGAACAAGAAAAAAAAGTTAGATTGGCACAAAATATTAAAGTGTCAAATAAGTTGGTTCGGGCTACAGAAAAACCTGATTTAAGGAAAATACCAAGAAGCGTTAATGCTGATGATTATAAAAACCATTATTTTTCATGGTGTGTATCAGAAGCTGATTTGGAAGGACTATGGAGTTGGGATGAACCAAGGAAATGGGAAGAAGAAGAATATTCAAAAATTATAGAACCTCATTTTCAGGCTTTGGATAATAATTCATGGCAAGAAGTTGAAAACCAAACATATAATGCTGCATCAACTTATAGAAAAAATCTCAATAAATACCAACATCTAAATTCTATCTGTGAAGAAGCTCAAGAACGTTGGCAAGATATTGAAATAATCTCACAGTTTGAAGTCCTGTTTAGATTACGATTGGGTACAAGCAGAAGAATTTGGGGAGTTAGAGTCCAACATCACTTTTTCATAGTTTGGTACGAGCGACATCATAAAATATGTCCTATTGAGCGTGATTAGTGCGATAGCGAAGTGATCCGTAGGAATCGCAAATCTCCTAAAATACTTTAATGAATTTCACTATAGCAGGAGTCAGGAGTCTCTTTCTGTATGGCTTTTACGGTAGATTCTGTATATCATTCAAGTGCATACCGCTATATTTACTAAAATGTAATTTTATTGCGTGATCTTCTTGATAAAAAACAAATCCAGCCTGAAAATTCATTCTCAGGCTGTTATGAAAATTGATCTCAATTAACTTGAAATTACAAAGAAACCAGACCGTAATAGGACAGAATCACCACAAGAGTTCCAAGTGCTATCAGGCTAATTCCCGCGAACCAAGTAGCTGATGAAATCACTTGATAAACCTTGGGATAGGGATCTCGTTGCCATTTCCACCAATATACCAAAGGAGCTTTAGCTTTGAAATATCCCAGTTTCTCTAATTGCTGACGATGGTATTGATCATAGCGAGGAAATTGGCTAAAAGGTAAATCTCCTAGATGACGCTGAGAAATAATCCGCCGACGTTGATAGGGAACAGTATTATCACCAAAACTGGTTTGATACTCTTCGCTACTCAGCAGGGCATCAATGAACCCTTGTAACCCCTTAGTACCTATGATAATTGACCAAGCAATTGTTTCTTGTTGATTGTAAACTTTCCGTCCCAGAACACGCTGTACACACATTTCTACAAATCGGTAATTGTTGTTTGTGTCATAGTTGCGTAAACGGAAAGTTTCAGACATTACCAATCCGCGAATAAAATCTCTAACAGTAATACTTTTGTGTTTTAACTGAGATTCTAAAGTCAATAAACGGTTACTAACAAGAATTTGTTGTTCGTTAAAAATCTGCCGATAAGCAGCCCAAATTAACTCATTCATTTCTACTGTGGAAGGAGTTCCTTCAGTAGTGTAAAGTTTGGGTTGTTCCTCTCCAGGAATTTCAAATCCTTTAACTCGTTGGTTTTGACTGGAGGGGGCGTAAGTTTTTAATGGAATAGTCATGGTGAGATTGTTTATTAAATAATAATGAACATTTGTAGAAAATTGATAATTTGTCAGGAGTCAGAAGTCAGAAGTCAGGAGTCAGGAGTCAGAAATCAAATATTTTGTATCTTGAATCCTGACGATAATTTAAAAACAGAAATTTAATCCTGTTCATCCTTTAATCCTGGACATCCTGATATGGCTACGCCACGCTTCGCTATCAGACAATTATTTCAAAATCATCTGAATCCTTTCTTTAACAACTCTGTCCGATTCTTGCGTCATAGCTTGGTAAAGGATAGTATTTATTTCCACAGTCCCAACTGCTCCCAAAGACACCGCAGCCGCATAACGCAACGCCCAATCTTCAGCATTTAATAAAGCCCAAGAAAGCTTATCAATTGCCTTTTGTCTTTTTTCAGAATTCGTAGTAGAAATAACCATCTTTTCCAAGCCCCTAGCTGCCACTCGACGCACATTTCCTTGGCAATGATTGGCAACTTCTACACCTACTACATCCACCAATAAATCTATTGCGAGATCATCACCAAGTTCAGCGAGAATGCTGATAATTTTTGCTTGTTCATTCTGATCTATGCAGGTGTGATAATCTGCAATTAGAGATTCTACTTTTGGGGAAGCAATTTGTTCTAATGTTGTGTTCATAATTGGTAAGTTTGTTTATTATTAAAGTTGGATTAATAGTTGATCAATTATTTGAAATAGGGTTTGAGTCGCTTGTTGTTTTTCTATTTCTGATTTATCGCTTTCTAATACTGTTTCTAAAATCCGTTTTAGGTTTAATAGTTTGAGGCTATTACCAACTTTTGCTTGTACAATTGCTTCTGCTGCTTCTATATGACCAATTGCTCCTAAATCGAAGGCCGCAGCCCAGCGTAAATAAGGATTTTCGTGATTAAGATTTTGGATAATGCGTTCGAGATATTCCGGTTTTTGGGTGATGATATACAGGTAACGAGCCGCAGCACATTGGACTCTTTCCGAGTCATGTTTTAAAAATGGCTCAACAAGTGGACGCGCTTCTATTACCCCTAATTCTCCCAAGGCTTCTATTAAGGCTTCGTAGGGTTGGGGTGTACCAGATTGTAAAAGTTGTAATAGAGGAACAGCCGCAGTAGAATCGCCAATTTTTCCTAAAGCCTCAATGACAACTTCCCGAAATTGCTCATCTTCATCACAGTTTAGGGCATTTATGAGAGCGGGTACTGCTTCAATATTTTTGAGTTGTCCTAAAGCGCGAGCAACTTGACGACGTAAGGGATAGCCACCTTGAACTGTGCGATAACGCACGTCTTGGAGTTGATAACAAAGGGCTGCACAAGCTGACTGAATTTGATGTTTTCCCAACCACCAAGCAGCATAATATCTAATTTGATTATCCTCATTATCTAAGGATGTAATTGCCGTTTCAGGTGAGAGAATTGGTTCAGCAGGAGAAGTAGTAATCATGTCAGAATCAGGATTTATAGGATTAAAAGATGAACAGGATGAATGTGAAGATGATTGATTTATCCTGTTGATCTAATACACAACTTCCGAATTTTAATATGGGTTATTCAGAATATTTGTAGAGACGTTCCATGGAACGTCTCTACATTCTTTTTCACCAGATTTATAATTGGTAATTTGATTAATCACCAACTACGTTTATACAGGTCTGACGCTGATAATTTTGCCGCCTTGTTTGTGAATTTGTTGATACTTCTGGGAAAGTTGATCAAAAGGTACATTGTACAACTGTCGGCTACGACGAATTGTTACTTTAGTACCAACTCCACCAGCGATAACTTCCATCACATACATCCGGTTGTCTCCACGAGTGGAAGAACTCTTTAATTGTCCAAAACCAATATCAGATATAAATCTGATAGATGTGCTGGGAGGAATGATGACATTAGGCAAATTCATTGCCAATTGTTGCCGTAAGCGGGGGCTTTTTGTGCCAGCATTATCGCTGTTACCATTACCCCGATACAGTGTAAACAAGCGGTTGAATCCTACTTGTTTCATGCCATCAATTGACTTGAATCCCCGGAAGTAGGGAACTGTGGAATCACCAAAGGCATTATTATACTCTTGGCTGTCAATATAAGAGTCTATTTCTGCATCATAACCTTGAGCAGCATAGACATCTACATGATAGGCAATTTCTGACTGGTCGTAGGGAGCGCGTCCCAACAAATGCTTATAATTCAGTTCAATGAAGCGAATTTGGGAATTGCTATAAAAGAAGCGATCTTTGTAAAATTCGGATTTTGCTAATGTTTGCACAAATTGGCGCACACTAATTTTTCCATCTCTCAGCAATGCTTCTGCACTAGCGAAAGTTCCACCAATATAAACTCGTTCGCGTCCAAATATATGTTCGTAAGCAAATTTGAGGACTTGCTGTAATTCGTCTTCGCTGTAATTAGGGCGTAGTTCGATTTTTGTGTCTAAAACCGCACTGATGCCTAACCTCTGTTCCATTGAAAGGGTCATGCTTTTAACTCCTTATGATCAAATAAGGGGAAAAGAAAGCATTTTTCCCTTTCCCCTTACTCGTTTAACTTGTAAATTTTTAGCTCAATGCGTTGATAGCATAGTTGAGGTAAATATTTGCTTCTCCAGCTACGTCACCGGATAAGCCATTGTTGTCGCGGACAAATTCCAATGCGGCTACATACCAACTGGGGGATAAACCCAAAGCAGCATTAAATTCTTTTACGCCTGCAACTACATACTCATCTAATGGGCCTGTGCCACCAACCACACAGCAATAGCTGATGGTGCGGAGGTAATGGCTGATGTCACGAACACATTTGGATTTACCTTCTGGGGTAGAAGCGTATTGAGAACCCTGCATTTGGGTGGTGTAGGGGAATTTTTGGTAAACGTGGTTAGCCGCAGCTTCAGACCATTTTTTACCGTTTTGGTTGAAGGCTTTAGCAGCATTCAAGCCAGCTTGAGCGCGGCTCATGCGACCAAAGATAGCCTGCATTTCGGTGTTGCCTAAGTATGCGCCACGAGAGTCAGCAGCAGCAATAGCCTCGGTTAGAGGGGTCTTCATAGTTAAAATTCTCCGGGAAATGTATTATGGATGATCAGATGAAAATTCGATTCAAAATTAAGCAACTGCTGCTGCTGCACGATCAAAGTAACTAGCTACTTCAGACATTAAGTTGCTGCAATCACCACGGGTAATACCAGCGTTATTATTAGCAATAGCGATCGCTGCATCTTTCATTTTGCCAATCCCGGAAGCAACTGTAGCGCCAGGTGTTCCTAATGCTTGATAGGTTTCGCGCAAACCGTTCAAACAACGATCATCCATAGTGCTGGCATCTCCAGTCGCTACGGAATAGGTAACATAACGTAAAATGAAGCCTAAATCACGAATACAAGCTGCTTGGTTACGGTGGTGGAAACAAGCGCCGCCAGGACCAAATACGTTGGGTTGTTCAGCTACTAATGCGCGATAAGCATTAGCTGTGATTGCGGAAGCGTTGCTGGTCAAACGGTTAACAACATCTAAGCGTTTGTTGCCATCTGCAACTATAGCGGAAAGAGCATTAATTTGATCATCGGTCAAATATGCACCTTGGCGATCGCTTTGTTCAACTACTCTAGAAAAAGCATCAAGCATCTTCAATTTCTCCTAAACTGTCAGGTTTTGCCTGGGTTGTGGCGGCGGTGGTGTTTCTTTCCCCTGCCTTATGTTCACAAGATTAATGGGTCAGGTGTAAATAAATAGGTAAGGAAATAGTAAATAAATCGGAAAGATTAGTAGAAAAATAGAAATCGTTACAATTCGCAATCGAGTTTGTAAAGAAGTATTGCAGATTTAGAAGAAGTATTATGTGTTTATGGTCGGTAAAATTAGATTTTTTGCGGTTTTTATGGCGAAAATGCCCTAATTTCTCCCCGATATGGATATAGCCATTTTCCTGTAAAGTGATTACTAAGTTTCGACTTCTATTCATTTAGTGGGATGTGGATATAGCCATTTTCCTATAGATTAATTACTAAGTTGCAACTTTCAATTTCTATTCATCTACAGCTAATGAGGATTCTTTTAGTTGAAGACGATATTCGTCTAGCAGAAACTTTAGCAGAGGCACTAAGCGACCAACTCTATGTTGTTGATATTGCTGCCGACGGAGAAGTTGCTTGGGATTGTACCAAAGCCATAAACTATGATCTGCTGCTCTTGGATGTGATGCTACCAGAAATTGATGGTATTACTTTATGTCATCGGGTGCGGTCTCATGGTCATCAAATGCCGATTTTGATGATCACGGCTTGTGATACAATTAGTAACAAGATTAATGGCTTAGATGCTGGAGCAGATGACTACATCATTAAACCCGTTGATTTAGGTGAATTATTTGCGCGGATTCGGGCTTTATTGCGTCGAGGTAACACAAGCTCCACGCCTATATTACAATGGGGAGATTTACAACTTAACCCTAGTACCTACGAAGTCAGTTATAAAAATAATTTCCTCCATTTAACACCAAAAGAATACAGTCTTTTAGAATTACTATTAAGAAATGGTCGGCGAGTTATCAGTCGCAGCGTGATTATTGAAAATCTGTGGACAAGCGAAACATCTCCCGACGAACATACTATTAAAGTTCATCTCAGAAGTGTCCGTCAAAAACTCAAAGCAGTTGGCGCACCAGAAGATTTTATTGAAACTATGCACGGTCTAGGATATCGTCTCAAATCACCAGAACTTTTGCAAAGTGTTCTTCAGGAGTACAAATGATTACAGGTTCATAGCCTCTAAAACGACAATTCCTTCTAACGTTAATTCCCAGCGATCGCGTGGTGAATCTTTTTCTACATAACGGTTGACTAACCCCCGATGGGCAAGATTTTTTAAAACTTCCATCATATCAGGTTCTCTGGGAACATCTTGACGGGAAAGTGCATTTGCTAATTCATACCAACTCCATTGACCTTTTCCTTTGTCAACTAATTTTAGTAAAACAAATTCTAGCTGAGTTAATTGAGTGATGTTTTTCATAACTAAATAGCCCTTTTTGCCAAAAACCCTCTCTATTTCTTCTCTCTCTGTGTTCTCTGTGCCTCTGTGGTTCGTTTGTTCATTATATTTATTTATTGGGATGGGATAATTTATTTACTGGAAGTCCCTTAATTAGTTTTCTCGGTATGGTAATTCAGTCCATAAATTTATAAATTACCCCCTCCTAAAGAGGATATAGAATTTCGAGCTTTTTGTTAAAAATTAAATATTCTCAAGAGGTCAGATTTATGTCTCTGCATGAATACAAACTCGGAACCACCTTCCCCGGAGTCATCGGCCGGACAGTTGATAAATCCAGTCCAGCTTGGCCAGAACCATTGCGGGCAAAAGAAAATACACCAAACGTCCTATTTATCGTTTTCGATGATACAGGTTTTGGACAATTTGGAAGTTACGGAAGTCCCATCAAAACCCCCAACCTAGACACACTAGCCGCCAATGGATTGCGCTACAATAATCTACACACAACGGCACTGTGTTCTCCCACCCGTTCTTGTCTGCTGACTGGGCGCAATCACCATTCTAACGCCATGTCCTGCATTACAGAAGGGTCTACGGGTTATCCCGGTGGTAATGGGAATATTCCCTTTGAAAATGGATTTCTCTCAGAGATATTACTCCAGAAGGGTTATAACACATACTCATTAGGAAAATGGCATTTAACCCCCTCAGACCAACTTTCAGCCGCAGGACCCTATGATCGCTGGCCTCTCGGTCGCGGTTTTGAGCGTTTTTATGGCTTTCTAGGCGGAGAAACTCACCAATATTATCCAGATTTGGTTTATGACAACCACACCGTTAAGCCAGAAAAGACCCCCGCAGAAGGCTACCATTTAACCGAAGATTTAGCAGACAAGGCTATTAGCTTTATCGCTGATGCCAAGCAGATTGCCCCAGATAAACCCTTTTTCATGTATTTCTGTCCAGGGGCAATGCACGCCCCCCATCATGTCCCCAAAGAATGGGCTGATGCCTATGCTGGACAATTTGATGATGGTTGGGAAGCTTACAGAAAAAAGGTTTTTGCCCGTCAGCAAGAAATGGGGATTGTTCCCGCAGATGCCGAACTTTCTCGTCATGATCCCGATGTCCCGCACTGGGATACTCTCCCTGCGGCCGAAAAACGGCTTTATGCTCGGATGATGGAAGTATATGCTGGTTTTTTAACCCATACTGACTACCATATCGGTCGTTTACTCGATTTCCTTAAATCTATCGGTGAATTCGAGAATACTGTCATTATGGTGATCTCGGACAATGGCGCAAGTTCGGAAGGGGGACCAACTGGTTCAGTGAATGAGAACCTGTTTTTTAACAATGTGCCAGAATCCCTAGAGGAAAATCTCAAAGCCTTGGATAAATTAGGCAGTGCAGAAACCTTTAACCATTATGCTTGGGGCTGGACTTGGGCAGGGAATACGCCTTTCCGGCGGTGGAAACGGGAAACCTATCGAGGGGGAATCAGCGATCCTTTAATTGTGCATTGGAGTCAAGGTATTGAAGCAAGAGGCGAAATTCGGACTCAGTATGCTCATGCTATTGACCTTATGCCGACGGTGCTGGAATTACTGGAAATTGAACCACCCACAACGATTAAGGGTGTGACTCAATCTGCCATTGAAGGTGTCAGTTTTGCCCATACTTTTAATCATAGTACCGCACCTACTAAGCATCTGACTCAGTATTTTGAGATGATGGGACATCGTTCTCTTTACTATGATGGTTGGCGGGCGGTTTGTCCTTGGCCGGGTCCCTCATTTACAGAAGCGGGGCAATTTTTTGGTGAGGCGATTTCGGCGGAAACTCTGACAGATTTGGATACTCATCATTGGGAACTGTATCACGTCGCTTCAGATTTTGCGGAAAATCACAATATTGCGGCTGATAATCGTCCTAAGTTAATTGAGATGATTGCCACTTGGTATATTGAGGCTGGCAAGTATAATGTGTTGCCTGTGGATGGACGTGGCGTGCAACGATTCGCGGAAGAACGCCCGCAAATTGCTGTCAATCGTAGCCGCTATGTTTACTATCCTGATACTCAAGCGATTCCAGCCGGTAGTGCGGTGAGGGTGTTAAATCGTCCCCACAGTATTACGGCTGATGTGGAGATTCCCCCAGGTGGTGCTGAAGGGATATTACTGGCTCATGGGGGTAATGATAGTGGCTATTCTTTCTATGTCCAAAGTGGTAAACTGCACTGGGTTCATAATTATGTGGGGCGATCGCTCTATCATGTTGAATCTGGGTCATCTGTGCCGGCAGGTCGTCACCAGTTGCGCTTTGAGTTTAAGGTCACGGGTCAACCAGATTTAGCCAAGGGGAAAGGATCACCAGGACGCGCCCAATTGTATATTGATGAGAGATTGGTCGGGCAGATTGATGTGCCTGTAACTACTCCTTTAGCATTAGGTTTGACTAGTGGTGTCACCTGTGGAATTGCCCCTGGTGCGCCTGTAACACCGGATTATGAGCCGCCTTTTAAGTTTACGGGGAAGATTTATAGTGTGATGGTTGATGTCAGTGGCGATTTGATTCAAGATCGGGAAGCTGAAATGCGGACTATTATGGCGCGACAGTAAGGATTAAATACTTTGCAGGGTGGGTTATCTCACCCAGCATTAATCAAATTATTCATATTTACCTAGAATATTAAATATTGTTTCGCGCAAAGTCGCTAAGGAGCAAAGACGCAAAGAAGAAAATAAGGTTTTAGTCAATATCTCCTAAGTTACGAAACTTTGGTTTTATTTTCGGTTTTAATGATATCGAATTTTTAGCGATTACAAGGCGCTCCGGTACAGCAACATTTACAATAGATTTAGGGATGTTTGGTGAAAATGTCCCTACAAAAACCCATATAAACGACTAAGTATGACTTATATATCAGAAAATATGGAAATTAAAGCTTTCCCTATTCGCATAGAAAATGAGGGAAAAATTACTATTCCAGAAGATTTAAAGGTGCATTTTAGCTTAGTTACAGGTGATACGTTGACATTATTGCAAATTGGTAATGTTGTTTTACTTACTCCAAAACAGCCGCAAGTTCCACAAATTGCCGACAAAATTACAGCAATGATGGAAGATGCAGGTTTAGAACTAGGTGATTTACTCCAGGGTTTGGCAGCAGAAAGGGCAGCAATTTGGCAAGAGAAAGATCACAATGCGTAAGGTTTTTGCTGATTCTAGCATTCTCATTGCTGGTGCTGCTTCTCGTACAGGAGCTAGTCGCGCTGTGTTAACAATGGCGGAAATTGGTTTGTTTCAGTTAGTGATATCAGAGCAAGTTTTATTAGAGTGTGAACGAAATATCAGGAAAAAATTACCTGATGCTTTACCAATTTTCTCGCAGTTAATAGCAGCTATTAATCCAGAAATTGAACCTGATCCAACTCTAGAAGAAAGTAATCGTTGGGTTAGGATTATTGAAGCTAAAGACGCGCCTATTTTAGCTGCTGCTGTGTTGGCAAAAGTTGATCGTTTATTAAGCTTGAATACTAAAGATTTTACTGCGGAAGTTGGTATTGAGAGTGGATTAATTATCCAAACTCCTGCTGAGTTTGTTAGAGAAATTCGAGAGATTGTACAAAGAGGTTTGTAATTTTAAAAAACAGTATTAAGGATAGAGATCGCTTTCAGAACTGCCACAGGTGATCGCACTCTGTATAATGTTTTTCTATTGCCTTTTTATCAGGTCTATCGGCTTCATTCTCAGGAAGTGTAATTGTTTTTTGATAAAATGCCCGACATTGCGTTTTCATTAATTTAGGTGCAACTAAAACTTTCATAGTCTCTGGATGAATAGTAATGAGATTGAGATCAAATAAAGTATGAATATCTGCTCTAAGCAATAATCCATTAGAAGTAATATTACTATGTAATCCAAGATAGGGAATAATGTGTGCTGCTTCTAAAGCAGGTTCTACATCAGAACCAGAAATAGCACATCTACCTTTGTATGCTGTGAGAAGTTTCTGACGGAATTGAGATTGTCCTTGACGACAAACTATTGATCTTAAAACTCGTTTTCTTGCATCTTCTAAATTGATAATATTTGTATTGAAAAAATCTTGATCAAGTTCTTGCCGAATATTTATTAGTTTTATGCTATCTGAATTTCGATACTCTTGGATAAAATTCTCTACTTTTTGGCGAAACTCTATAATATCTTTTTCTTCACTATCAGCATACCAAATATTTGATTGTCCTATACCACCCTTTATTTGTTGCGATCTTGGAACTTGTAAATTTCTTTTCTCAATAGGTAAACATACACAATCTTTTACTTTTGCTGTAACCCGATAACCTAAATGGGTATCTTTAAAAATTCTATTAGAATTAGGTGGTGCTTGCTGATAATTCCGATAAACAGTTGAATTTTCATACCAACCTATAACCCAAGTACCATTTTTATCTGGATTTGATGCTACCCAAACACATATAACATCATGAACTAAATTTTGTTTTGCTGTATCTAATCTATCAATGTTTATTTTTCTCTCTAAATAGTTACCAGTTCCACCAGGCTGAACGTAACCATACATATAATCATTAAAAGCCTGAAAATTAAAAATTTCATGTCCATATTTATTGTCATTAATAAACTCTCCTCCACCCTCAATATCATCTTCAGTAGTAATACCTTGATAATGTTTCATCCATCCAATGTTAAAAAAAACAGTTTTTCTCATATTATGCTTATTTTTTTAGAATAGGATTTACGCAAGATGTGATTATACATCAATATACCATTTTTAGTATATCCCTCACTGATATCCAGAAATTTTCCCACAACTTTCAAACCCCCCAATGTTATAAAATAGATAAAATCTCACACCTCACTCTCTACTCATGAGTCTCCATCCCCTCTTGAAATTTGATATTTCTGAACTCAGCATTGCAGAACGTATCCAACTTGCTGAAGATTTATGGGACAGCATCTTAGAACAGCAAGAAGAACTTCCCTTGAGTTCAGCACAACAACAAGAATTAGAGCGACGGTTAGAAAATTACGAAAAAAATCCTACAAATGGTTCTAGTTGGGAAGACGTTAAAAAACGGTATAGCACTTAGCCAGACATTTTGATATAATCAAACTGTCCCATAACATTTTAAAATTGCATAACTATGCAGACCATCACTTTTGAAGTTACCCCCGAAATTGCTGAAGCTTATCAATTTGCTTCCTTAGAAGAACGTGAACAGATTCAGCAAATTGTTAGCCTTTTACTTAAAAAAGAAAAAGAAAATGACATTGATTTTTTAAGGAAAATTATGGACGAAATTAGCGATAGAGCAACTGCTAGAGGCTTAACACCAGAAATTTTAGAAGCAATAATTAATGAACCGTAAACAATATTTAGTTTTAGATACAAATATTCTCGTGAGTGCCGTTCTTTCCAAAACAAGCAAAGCGCGTCAAGCTTTAGATAAAGCACAAGACATAGGAAAGATTTTAATGTCATCTTCTGTTTTATTGGAAATAGAAGAAGTTTTATTTCGACCTAAATTTGATAAATATGTTACGACCATAGAACGACGATTTTTTCTGAGTAACTTTCTCAAAACAGTTGAATTTGTAGAAGTCGGAGAAATTATTAATATTTGTCGTGATCCAAAAGATGATAAAATATTGGCTTTAGCGTTGAATGGAAAAGCAGATTATATTATTACTGGCGATCAGGATTTACTTGTTTTAAAGTTATTTGAAAGCGTACAAATAATTACAATAGATGAATTTTTAAATCTATTTCTGTAATTATGTAGGGTGGGTTAGGTGGGAACAACATCAACGAGTAGGCAACCTTCAACGGCTTCATATATATTTTGTAGTAATTCTTTAAAAGTATCTCCCTGGGTAGCACAACCAGGAATAGCAGGAACTTCTGCCCAATAACCTGCTTCTTCTTTGTGAATAATGACTTTTATTTTCATGGGTTGAAGTTCAAGTTTTCCAGTAGGGAGATGATCAAAAACAATTATATCTTAATAATAGCTTCTGGTTTGTTGGTAACACCTAATTATGAACCTTCACCATCGTATTTTATTATAAATCTGAAAAACTTCCTAAAAATTGCGTGGCGGTAATAATATCAACTCCTCGAAAGGGATGAAGTTCTAATAAATCTTTGTCTCCTGTAATAATATGAGTTGCATTACCATTAATAGCAACTTCAAGAAATTTGTCATCTTTTGGATCTCTACACTCTTTGATAATCTGGACTATTTCAATTTCTTCTGATTCAAGTTTGAATTTAGCTAAGAATTGAGTACGAATACTCATAGAAATATATTTATCAAATTTTGAGCGATTGAGAATTTCTTGCAATTCTTGAAAAATCGCATCTGAAAATAAAATTATTCCTAAGCTTTTGGCTTTTTTGAATGCTACATCTGGAACAGATGATTTAATCAAAATGGCACTAACTAAAATGTTTGTATCAATAACAAACCGCATTTTATCCATTCTGAAGAATCTCATCTAAAATTTCTTGAGTTAATCCTCTATCTTGAGCTTGTTCTTGCATTTCTTGAATAATATCATCTAGGGATTTATCTTGAATAATTGATTTGAGAAAATCGTTAACAATACTCTGAATTTTTTGCTGTTTTTGCGGTTCTGCTTTTTGATAAGCTTTGGCAACTTCAGTATCAACTTGAATTGCAATTGTTTCCATATTTTGATAGGAAAAATAAATTACATTTGTTTAATTATAGCATTCAATACCTAAAGTACGATAACCTAAGCTATAAGATATGTGATTTCTAGGTTGCGCTTCGCTATCGTACTTTATTCAAACAGATTAAGCTGTTGTACATGACACATCCCAGCCTAGATAATTTTTTAGTAACTTCTCTATAGTTCATCTGACGGATATAATTGTTTCTATCAAAGCTGGTGAATTTTGGTCTACAGATTGTAGGTTATGAGGAAGTTGTTTACCTAAATCTTCATACATTTCTATAACAGCTTCCAAAGCATCTTAAATTTTAGTCAGGTTTTTTGATTGGAAACCTGAAAAACCAACTCCCATTTCTGGGGTGATGTTAGCAACGACTGCGTTATAAGAGCTTGTTATACTTGCAACACTGTTTCAGTGACCTTAAAACTGTTTAATTGCAAATGACAGAGCAGGGAACTAGCTATGCCTGACGGCACGCTGGCGCGAACGCATTCGGTGGGTGTCGTGACTCAAATAACGGCTACCTATTTCTAGGTGGTCCAGTACAGCTTGTTTGATTTCTCTTGCAAGCTCAGTCCCTTTAGGGCTGGGTTACTGACATCTCAGGGCTAAAGCCGCTGAGTTTTACGCTTACCGGCTGTTCATATAAAAACTAGAGAACTAAGATTAATCAATTGACCTTAATATTATTTTTCGGCTAAACTAAGGTCAACCGACTAATCTTATATCTCCATGCTGGAAATTGCGAAAAAGGATATCTTATCGCGCCTTGAATTTGATAACCCTTGGTGGGAGCAAGGTGAAAAGGGGAAAATTGCTTATGAGAATACCCCTCGACGAAAATATTTTGAGCCTTTTTATCAGAAAATTTTGGATGTGAGTGTTCGTCGAGCGATTGTCTTGATGGGACCCAGGCGCGTCGGTAAGACTGTTATGGTCTATCACAGTGTCCGCGAACTATTGAACTCTGGTATTGATGAAAAGAGGATCTTATATCTCTCCCTTGAAACCCCCATTTATACCGGACTTCCACTAGAAAAAATACTTAGTTACTTTCAAGAGCTATTCAATCATAAACGCGATTCCCAGCTATTTGTATTTTTCGACGAGATTCAATACTTTCGTAATTGGGAAGTACACCTGAAATCTCTAGTTGACTCCTTTGCCGATTACCGTTTTATTGCTACTGGCTCTGCTGCTGCACTACGATTAAAGAGTATAGAATCTGGTGCTGGTAGATTCAGTGATTATATTCTGCCACCATTAACTTTTGCTGAATACTTGATGTTTATTGGTCGAGAAAATGAACTGATAACGGCTACATCACCTAAAGAACCTTTTGATACCTATAAATATTCTGCCTCCAATATTGAGGCACTCAATGAAGAGTTTGTTAACTACCTGAATTTTGGTGGATACCCAGAAGCGGTTTTTTCAGAAACTATCCGCCAAGATCCTGGACAGTATATTAAAAGTGATATTATTGACAAAGTGCTATTGCGTGATTTGCCAAGTCTTTATGGTATTAATGATATTCAAGAATTGAACAGGCTTTTTACTACCTTGGCATACAATTCCGGTAATGAAGTTAATTTAGAGGGATTGTCTCAATCTTCTGGCGTAGCTAAGAATACTATTAAGCGTTATCTAGAATACCTTGAAGCCGCGTTTTTAATTCGGCGTGTTGAGAGAATTGACCAAAATGCTAAGAGATTTAAGAGGGCTTTGTACTTTAAGGTTTATTTAACTAATCCGTCCATGCGAGCCGCATTATTTGGACAACTTCAGGCAGATTCTGAGGCAATGGGTGCAATGACTGAAACTGCTATTTTTAGTCAGTGGCAACACAGTATGACTACTGAACTTTATTATGCACGCTGGAATTCGGGAGAAATTGATATTGTCCACTTGAATCTCGTAGACCAGTTACCCTCATGGCTAGTTGAAGTTAAGTGGAGTGACAGACCCTATAAGTCTCACTCTGAGCTTGATAATTGCATAGAATTTATCAAGAAAAATAAAAGCATAATTCAGCCCATTAAAATTACAAGTCGAACTATTGCGGATGAAAATTTTATGTATAAAGGAGTTCAGTTTAAATTTGAGCCAGCAAGTTTGTATGCTTACGCGCTTAGTGCCAATATATTGCGCCACATAGATGAAAAAGTTCAGCAGCACCGGATACAGAATAGGACATAGTGTTTCACGAATTATAAATTTTAAAAAAGTTAGCGAATACATTTAATTTCGATGGGTAAAGATAATTCTTGCCATATTTTGTCCGCAGTCATTACAGGCATTTTTTCAACTAAACCAGTAGCTAAACAAGCTCTATCTCCTAATGATAGTCCAAAAGGTGAAGTAATTTGCCATAATTCCCCAGCTTTCTCGGCATATTCCTTATTAAAGGGAATAAACCCAAGCCCAATAATCTCCAAACGGATATAAATCTCTTGATATAAAATAGATTTTGACCGTAATTTTTGCACAACCTCACACCAGTTCACTGTTGAGATTATTGCATTGGGCAAAATTTCTTCAACTAATAAACCTCCTTTTTCTTTATTCAAATACGCTAATAGTGCAGAAGCATCTAATACTATCATTCGCTATCCTATAATTCTTTATTTGCTTCGATTCTTCTATCAGCTATTAACTCATCTACCAAACTTACCGAAGCTGGAACAGATGACATCAGCGACTTTATTTCTAAACTTGCTTGTTTTCTTTGCTCCTCCAACAACATTTTTTTAACCGCTTCTTGGACAAACATCTGCATATTAGGAAACCCTAAAAGTTTTTTTCCTAATTCATCAGGTAGATCGATCACAACTTGCATAAGTTTTATTCTCCTAAAACGGTGACTCAATTTCCAACTCATCACAGAATAAACTAACTTTATTTTTCTACTCAATCTGTTTTAATTGTAAAGCGATCGCATTCAAATTAATCGCTATCCACATACCGGGGAATATTCAGTATAATGAACATCAGGTTATAGGTAGTACGGTGCATCGGAAATAAATATAAGTGACAACCTGTATCAGATTGTCTTCACTGGTTTATATATAAATACTTTAAATATTTTAAGATAGTTCTTCCTTATCAAGATTGAGTATAGCAAATTTTGAAGCCCGAGTCAACTACCTTTATTGATAAAATGCGATTTTTTTCTAGCAATTAAAGCATAGACGATTACTATACTCACAGCAACACATCTAAAATTACGGTTCACCACATCAATCGATCGCTAGAGTCAGATAAGCTGGTAAATAAAGATCTTGAAAAACTCGACCAAAAATCCTTAACAGACTAACTACGTTGTAAATGAATTATGTTTGATGCACTATCTGACCGCTTAGAATCCGCCTGGAAAAAAATCCGAGGACAGGATAAAATCTCCCAATCCAACATTCAAGACGCTTTGCGGGAAGTGCGTCGGGCTTTGTTGGAGGCAGATGTTAACCTCCAGGTAGTCAAAGATTTTATTAGCGAAGTCGAAACCAAAGCCCAGGGAGCCGAAGTTATCGCCGGTGTGCGTCCTGACCAACAGTTCATCAAAATTGTTCATGATGAATTAGTGCAAATCATGGGGGAAGAAAATGTTCCCCTTGCAGAAAATGTAGGTAAGACCACCGTGATCTTAATGGCTGGTTTGCAAGGGACAGGGAAAACCACAGCCACCGCTAAATTAGCTTTGCATTTACGCAAACAAGACCGTAGTTGTTTGCTAGTGGCTACAGATATTTACCGTCCCGCAGCTATTGACCAGTTACTTACCCTGGGTAAGCAAATTGATGTCCCCGTCTTTGAATTGGGAATTGAAGCTGACCCCGTAGAAATCGCCCGTCAAGGTGTGGAACGTGCCAGAGCCGAAGGCATAAATACAGTAATTATTGATACTGCCGGACGCTTACAAATAGACGAAGATATGATGGCGGAATTAGCCCGCATCAAGGAAATAGTCCAGCCCGATGAAACCCTGTTAGTTGTTGACGCAATGACGGGTCAAGAGGCAGCAAATCTAACTCGCACCTTCCATGATCAAATTGGGATTACTGGGGCAATCCTGACTAAAATGGATGGCGATAGCCGGGGTGGTGCGGCGTTGTCAGTCCGGCAAATTTCCGGAGCGCCAATTAAATTTGTGGGTGTGGGGGAAAAAGTCGAAGCACTACAACCGTTTTATCCTGACCGCATGGCTTCGCGGATTTTGGGCATGGGGGATGTTCTCACCTTAGTAGAAAAAGCCCAAGAAGAAATAAATTTGGAAGATGCGGAGAAAATGCAGGAGAAAATCCTGTCAGCGAAATTTGATTTTACTGACTTTCTCAAGCAAATGCGGTTATTGAAAAACATGGGTTCTTTGGGGGGAATCATGAAGATGATTCCGGGCATGAATAAGCTTTCTGATGACCAGTTGAAGCAGGGAGAAACCCAGCTAAAACGCTGTGAAGCCATGATTAATTCCATGACAGGCAAAGAACGCCGTGATCCAGATTTATTATCGAGTTCTCCCAGTCGCAGAAGAAGAATAGCCTCTGGTTCTGGTTATAGAGAAGGGGATGTAAGCAAACTGGTAGCGGATTTCCAAAAAATGCGATCGCTCATGCAGCAAATGGGACAGGGTGGCATTCCCGGTATGGGAGGAATGTTTGGCGGTGGTAATCCCTTAGCAGCGGGTGGTAATCGTCCCGCAGCAGGCTGGCGCGGTTATCCCGGTGGCGCACCACCAGCGAAGAAAAAGAAGGAGAAAAAGAAAAAAGGTTTTGGGACTCTTTAGTTTAAAAAACTAGATCCCCGACTTCTTAAAGAAGTCGGGGATCTGAAAATTAACACCAAATCCGACCACGACGAAAAGGTTTATCAGGTTCAGTTTGTTGGGCTTTTTGTTTAGCCATTTCTTGTGACCAAAAACCATAATCTTCCAAACCAGTAGATAATAATTTACGTTCAATTTCTGCTGGTGGTTTAGGTTCTAGTTCGCTAGAATTTGCGGGGGTTTTCTTTTGTTTACTCATAATATTGATAACTCCTAAATCATGCAACTACAAGAAGATTTAATTTGCTGATAACTACGATTTTGAAATGCAGCGGGGTCATTATAATTAGCACCATGTAATAAATCCATACGAATGCTCACTAAATCTTCGACTCTACCGTGAATTACATCAACAGAACGATGAGGATAAATAATATCCGGTCTTTTTACTGGTGGGGAAAGTTTGGGTAATCTCATAATCAATTTTAGATTGTAGGTTGGGTTGACGTATGTCAACCAACATTAGTAATTAACATTAAATCGGCGGTTAGAAACCGCGTCTACACAGGCGAAACCTACCTACGTAGGTTTGAAACAGTTAGTTTTTTAGTCCACGAAGGTGGACTTTGTTTGTGTAGCCGCGAATTCTATTCGCCGGGGCTGTTGGGGCTGTAAATTATATTCGCCAGGTGAGATATTAATAAGGAGTAGACCAAGAACGGACTTCGCCCAAAGTAACAGGAATAATATCACTCACATCAATTGTAAACCGGAATAGCTTCTTCGCCCGACGACTATTTTCAGGGTCAAAGAACTTCAATTTTACATCCCAACAATCGCTATCTAAACGACAGAAAGGACTTTTCTCCACTGTAATACTATCCAACTCCATACCTGTAGCCACAGCTTCCGCAAAGGTAGAAGCCGCTTGAAAAGCATTCGTAGAGGCAAAATTCAACGCCCTATCTTGGGAAGTTGTCCCCAAGTTGCGTAAATCATAATAAATGCGGCTGAGGAAACTACCCAAAGTCCGACGAATAGACTCTTCTTGGGCTTCTGAAGCTTGTGCTTGCACTGTCTGAATAGCAGCTTGAACTAAGGTGTTAACCTTCCAACCATACATTCCCCGAATGTTGGGAACTTCAATTACAGGAACAACTTGACCAGAAAATAGTTTTACACTGCGTCCCGATAAAATACCGGGAATACTGACTCTCTCTACATAATTCTCGCTGTCTTCTGCTTGAATTTGTCCCGATAATAATTCTTGTAAAATCCCATAAACATCTCTCGCAAAAGCCCCACCTGGTTCAATTGCATAGACAGGAGTTAATTCTAAATTCAATGTCCAAATTAAGGACTTAGCCTCAGAAAGATTATCTCCTAAATAATCTACCATCTGCCGCGCATCATAAGGGTTAGCGGGAATCGCTGTTCCGTCTATTTGTACTCCCGGCATTAATTGTTTAAAAGAGTCTCTTCTGGCTTCTGAACCAAAATCGTAACCCAGTGTACCTAAAGCATACACTAAGTTAACTTCGGGATACACAAATAACGTAGTTAACCAAGGTCAAACAACGTCAATTGCTTATAGTTCGCTCTCTGATTGACCTTGTTCGCAAGTTTGCTTTTAGGTTCTAGAGTCTGGGGCTTATCCTTGCCCGGTTTCGCTTCAGTCTCCACTATTAGGGATTCCCGAAACTTCTGAGTTCGTTCTAGTAATATTACTTTTACGTTTGAATGTTTCATGTAACGAGTGATTTCAACGTCACCCATTCTTACTAGAACGTTATCAGCAGCGTTAGTATCTGAGTGCATCACGACCCCATCATGTCCGGTAAACTTGTCACCATTTCTAGTCCCCGTTAAGGTACTAAATCTGGAGTCAAGTTGTGACGTATACGCACAATTAACACTAACAACCGTGCAACCTACACGGGTTGAAACTTGTTTGAGGGCATCCGCAACTATCCCCTTGCACCATGAAGAAACATTTCTCTTCATGCGCTTTCTCATGGGCTTTTTGCCTTTTATTTGCTCCGTCAAATCTTCAAAAGCTACCTTGATCGCATCTGTCATCAAGTCATGCGTAGCTGTAAAAACTATTGTTTGAATCCTACCTTTAAAGGATGTTTCCCGATTGTCCCACTTGATTCTACCAAGATTATTCCGTTTAATTCTATCAGCCTTAGCACCATTTCCTTTAGCTGTAGACTTGTTAAAAACTGACTTGATTTTATTACGTTTAACTTGTTTCGCTGTTCTGTAATCGGTTTCTTGAGTTTGGATTTTACCAAAGTCATTACCTAAAAATCTAGCGCCATCGTTAGAAGATGTGGCATAAACTTCGGTGTAACCTCTATCACATCCAATTATTTTACCCTCGGTCTTTTTTTCAGCTTTTTGGATGTCAGTTGTGTAATGTATTTGCCATCTACTATTACGCTTAATTAGCCTTATCTGACACTTGATTTCTGTTGGTAAAGTCGTTGGTAGTTTGAGAGTTTTACATGGAGTTAAACCTCCAAAACGCAACCACACCACACCTTTATCATCTGTTTTAGTATCATAAGCCTTTACAATAATTTGGTTACAAACTTTCGTGTGTCCTCGATACCAAAACTTTCTAACTAAGGTGCAAAGTTTGGGATGTTCCAACCATTCCCGACTTTCTAAGGTAAGTTGTAAAACTCCTTTTTTAGCCTGAAAAGACTGGAACGATTGCCCCAAAGATTTTATCACCTTCTCAACACAAGCAGCCTGAACTAAATGAATATCATCAATTACGTCATAGAGAGTCGCTTCCCATAACTTAGCAGGTAATTGATATTTGTCTTTTAAGGTGCGTAGCTGTTTGTCAATCTCAAATTTAGAAACACCCCAGGCTTTCAACGACCCGAACTCGTTCCACAGGTCAGAGCGTAGTTTACCCAAGCTCAAAGCGATCAAATCAAGCTCGTTAGATTTCCAGTTATTTAGTTTTTCAGTTCCTAAAATAGCGATTCTCGTAACGGTTAACTGATTCTTTACCTTGAGTTTCATGAGTTTGGCTTACTACGTCTTTTACTACTATACACCCATTGACTCGTATTGACTACTATTTGTTTCATGAATATTTTGCTCTTCGGCTATTTTTTTCTTGTAAGCCCGAAGGAAGTAAAGTTTGGAGGAAAAGCAGTGCATGATAGCCATAAAGTCCTGCATTAACTCTTCGTGTGGTGATAACTTGGCATTGTTTACCACAACAATTTTGCAGCTGTGAAGGTTGCAAAACCACTCAACGAACTCAAATCCAAATCTGCATAATCTGTCTTTATGCCCTACGACAATTTCAGAGATTTGATTCTGGGCAACTTGAGTCATTAATTTAAGAAAGTTTTTCCGCTTCCAATTCATGCCACTAGCCACATCCTTGACGACTCGACATCCTGGGTAGGTTTTACCTAAAAATTCTATTTGTGTGTCAAGGTCTAACAACTGGGTTTTTGTGCTGACACGGGCGTAAAGAACCCGCTCTTTATCCGTTGAGACTGTTTTTATAAACGCTGATTCTGGATATCTTCGATGTCCACCAGGGGAACGGATACATTCTATTTTCCCTAAGTCAGCCCATTCTGCCGTCGTCTTAGGGTGATAGCCGAACTGTTTATAAACTTGTTCTGGGGTTAGGTATTTCATCTTTCGGTTAAATACGATTAACCCCAGTATACTACGTTATTTTGAGATTAGAGAGTGTGGCGAGATCGCTGGGTGCTTGACTAGCAGTAATGTAATTAGATGTACGATTTGACATGGTAGTAAATTGAGAATTGGATGAATTTGTTAAAGGTGCGGAAGTTGTCACAGCAGGAACTACTGGGAAAAATTCAGGGGGTATAAATTCTTCCGGGTTGGGTTCTGGTTCAGCACTATTTGTAATCTCTGCACAACCGCAACCAGCAGCTTCAATACTGTCAACGGTTTCTACTGTATCTAATTCTTCGGACATTGTTCCTCCTGTAAAATATTGCAATGCACCAGAAATATTTAATTTACCTAATAAACAGCGACTAATATCGTCTGTATCCTTATCTGTGCAAGGTATAGCAGTTTCTAATAAAACCGCTCTCACCTTAGCGGGGTCGGGTTTTTCACCACGTTGAACTTGCAGACTTAGGAGTAAAGCAGCGACACCGGAAACAATAGGAGTAGCAAAGCTAGTACCACTGAGTTTTTGTGTCCCTCCCCCCGGTTTTGCCCCTAAAATGTTTTCTCCCGGTGCAAGAATGCCTTGGTTTTGATATTTTTCCCCCCAGTTACTAAAGTCTATGGGTTTACCTTGGTCATTCATTGCCCCTACTGCTAATACGGTGGGTAAAGATGCAGGAACGTGCAAACATTCGCAACCATCATTACCAGCAGCAGCCACAATTAAAACATTGTGATCTTTGCATAGTTGCACAGCCCTATCTAACCAGCCTTCTGCTTCACCATTATCAGTGAGTTGTCCAGCGCTGACATTGATAATATCCGCTCCAGCATTGACGGCTTGTTCTATGGCACGAGATAGGTCTAGTTGAGAAAGTTTCTTATTATTGTCACCAAAAATAGGGACGATTAACCCTCGACATTGGGGAGCAATTCCCCGTAATTCTGAGGAATTATGTTGACCAAATATGATGCTTGCTACATGAGTTCCATGTCCAGACATAGATCCATTAGCTGTCGCTTCTCCCTGAATAAGTGTTGGCAATCTTGTTAAATTTGCTGCATTTAAGCAATCATGAGATTGATCAACCAATCCGTCGAGTATAGCTACACATATTTGTGAATCACCCTGTGTCAAGTTCCATAATTTCTGGATTTCCGTTTCAATTGAGGATTTTGGCATTTAATTTGTTAATTATCTGCTTAAACATCTATTTTGCGCCATAAATATCTATTTTATGACATTTTTATTACGATTGTGCTTCTAGAACACAAAAGTAATTCTCATACCATTCGGCTGAAATGTCAACTCAATTTACATATTTTAATTGATATAATTTTTTCTTATGTCAAAAAAAAAAACGGTTTTGGTAAGTGTTTATTTTCTCCTGTGCTGTGGATGAAAATCAGTATTTACAAATACTTGACGGGAGGAGATAGTGATTTCCGCTTCACGGAAATATCAAGCAAATAGGAGTGTTAACAACCTGATTTACTATAAGTAATTTTTATTAATAAGGTCTTGCGTTGAATCATAATTGGCTGTACTATCAGAATCAGGGTAGCTTCACTTAGCCTACTGATTAGTAATTGCACTTTTTATCATCTCATGGTAGGGAGTTGCATTGATTATTCTGAAAAATTCACATTAGTTAATACTAAAACTCTACCTCTCCCTAACCCTCTCCTAAGAGGAGAGGGAACAGGAAAAAAACTTGAGAATTTAAAGAGTTTAAAGCCTCTCTCCTACAAGGAGACAGGTTTTATATAAAGCTTCTGGTGAATCACAACTCGTTAAATTACCCTTCAACACCAATTTAACGCCTTCACCAAACCAGTCTTCTTCATAAGGAAGAAGTTAAACGAACAAACAAAAAGGAAAACACACCATGACTAAGAAAAACATCCGCCCCCAACAAGTTGCTCCCGTTGAACGCGAAACCATCTCTACAGCTAAGGATCAAAGCGGTCAGGTTACAGCCCTTATAGCGTGGCCCTGGCTTCCTTTTGCAGGCGACGACGCGGAGTAAGTCACCCCATTCTACCACTCACCTCAAAAAAGGTCAAAAGTCTATTTCTACATCCCTTGGCGCACGGTTTGCCTCGATGAATTGACGGACAACCCTTGTCAGTTCGGGGGTTTATCACTGGCACGGGGGAGGTGAATTAAGATACCTCTCCCTAACCCTCTCCTAAGAGGAGAGGGAACAGGAAAAAAACTTGTAAGAGGAGAGGGAACAGGAAAAAAACTTGAGAATTTAAAGAGTTTAAAGCCTCTCTCCTTGTAGGAGAGAGGTTTGGAGAGAGGTTTTATATAAAGCTTCTGGTGAATGACAACTCGTTAAATTACCCTTCAACACCAATTTAACGCCTTCACCAAACCAGTCTTCTTCACAAGGAAGAAGTTAAACGAACAAACAAAAAGGAAAACACACCATGACTAAGAAGAACATCCGCCCCCAACAAGTTGCTCCCGTAGAACGCGAAACCATCTCTACTGCTAACGATCAAAGCGGTCAGGTTACAGCCCTATATTATCCTGGGTTCCCAAATCCTTTTGCAGGCGACGACGCGGAGTAAGTCACCCCATTCTACCACTCACCTCAAAAAATATCAAAAGTCTATTTCTACATCCCTTGGCGCACGGTTTGCCTCGATGAATTGACGGACAACCTCTGTCAGTTCGGGGGTTTATCACTGGCACGAAGGATAAGATACCTCTCCCTAACCCTCTCCTAAGAGGAGAGGGAACAGGAAAAAAACTTGAGAATTTAAAGAGTTTAAAGCCTCTCTCCTTGTAGGAGAGAGGTTTGGAGAGAGGTTTTATATAAAGCTTCTGGTGAATGACAACTCGTTAAATTACCCTTCAACACCAATTTAACGCCTTCACCAAACCAGTCTTCTTCATCAGGAAGAAGTTAAACGAACAAACAAAAAGGAAAACACACCATGACTAAGAAGAACATCCGCCCCCAACAAGTTGCTCCCGTAGAACGCGAAACCATCTCTACTGCCAAGGATCAAAGCGGTCAGGTTACAGCCCAAATCAATAGGAGGTACCTTCCTTTTGCGGGCGACGACGCGGAGTAAGTCACCCCATTCTACCACTCACCTCAAAAAATATCAAAAGTCTATTTCTACATCCCTTGGCGCACGGTTTGCCTCGATGAATTGACGGACAACCTCTGTCAGTTCGGGGGTTTATCACTGGCACGGGGGATAAGATACCTCTCCCTAACCCTCTCCTAAGAGGAGAGGGAACAGGAAAAAAACTTGAGAATTTAAAGAGTTTAAAGCCTCTCTCCTTGTAGGAGAGAGGTTTGGAGAGAGGTTTTATATAAAGCTTCTGGTGATTGACAACTCGTTAAATTACCCTTCAACACCAATTTAACGCCTTCACCAAACCAGTCTTCTTCACAAGGAAGAAGTTAAACGAACAAACAAAAAGGAAAACACACCATGACTAAGAAGAACATCCGCCCCCAACAAGTTGCTCCCGTAGAACGCGAAACTACCTCCACCGCTAAGGATCAAAGCGGTCAGGTTACAGCCCTATATTATATATATAAGGGATATGTAAATGAAAATCCTTTTGCGGGCGACGACGCGGAGTAAGTCACCCCATTCTACCACTCACCTCAAAAAATATCAAAAGTCTATTTCTACATCCCTTGGCGCACGGTTTGCCTCGATGAATTGACGGACAACCTCTGTCAGTTCGGGGGTTTATCACTGGCACGGGGGAGGTGGAAAACCGGACTTGGATTTTTTAGGGTTAGTGGTTGAACCCTGATTTGTGAGATGAACCCCAGCCAACAGCTTACTACCCCAGTGGCATTGGCTTGGGTTCTTCTCCTTGGGTTTATACTTTTGGCAGAAGCCTTTATACTTTTTGGCACATTCTTCTAAGCTGTTTCCCAGTCGTAAAAAAGATGTAGGTTGGGTTAAGCGACAGCGCAACCCAACAAAATTAAATCACGAAATCACCGAAATGTTGGGTAACATCCTGTAAATCCTGGATATCCTGGATATCCTGATTCAGACAATTTCATCATCTAAACTGTAATTGTAATAAAGAATTTTATTTTTATGACAATTCCCATAACTATTAACTTACCCGAAAGTTTAGCTGCTTCTGTCGAACGTTATGAATTATTAATTTTAATATCCCTTTATCAAATGGGACAATTAAGAAAATCTGAAGGTTTAGCCGAAGCTGTTAAACGGGGAATAAAAACTCCTTTATCACCATGAGTTCTCTATCTGAAACCATACGCCAAAAAGTGTCAGAATCAGGATATCCAGGATTAAAGGATGAACAGGATGAATACAGTAGATGTAGGTTGGGTTAAGCGACAGCGCAACCCAACAAAATTAAATCACAAAATCACCGAAATGTTGGGTAACATCCTGTAAATCCTTAAATCCTGGACATCCTGATTCAGACAATTATTTAATTACGAGAAGTTACCATCCAAACTAAAATTCCTAAAATGACATCAACAGGAGGAAGTGAATAATCTGTAAAATCAATTGTTACAGTTTGTTCGGTTAATTGTAGAAATCGCCAAACAGTACCATTAGTCACACTACCATAAATTGTAGGAATAGATTGATTATTAATTTCATTAAATTTTTGAGCAGCAATCATTTCCGCAATACACTGGCCAATACCCGGATTTAAGTCTGATTTTTTAGCTTCCACAATCATAACTGCTGGTGCTTCAACTTCTAACTGTTCTGCTGAAAGACTGAGAACAAAATCACAAACTCCATTCAATCCTAAAGCCGAATCTACAGTAAAATCCGCACCAGAGAATAGACTAATTTTTCTTTCTAAAATCTTACGTACTTCTAGTAAAACCGGACTAATGATTAATTCAGAACGAGCTTTTTCACTTCCCGTCGCTATAGCTAATGGCAAACTTTCTGCTAAAAAATCAGTCAGGGTTGCACTAGCAGCAATTGGTTGGATTTCTGGCAGAAACTTTTTATTTTCAACGGTATTTATGCCAAAGGTTTGCTTAACTTTTTTGAGAGTAAAATCACTGTATGACATAATGTAAATATTTCCAAAAAATATGTAAAATTTATGTGAAAATCAACCAACAGCAAAATCTGTATATTGTCTCACTAAAGGTTCATGAAATGCTAAAACAATATCTGATTTTGGCACTCCTAATTTAACTAACTCATCTGCTATACCAATTTCAGTTCCATCATGTTGTATCCAAATTTTCTGATCTTTAATATCTAAATGCAAAACACAACCATGCTGCCGTTTTCTATTTTTCCAACCCACATACATTAATTGATAATGATCACTAAAAGTATCAAAAATCAATTGTTGTTCAATTTCATCTTTAGCTGAACCTAATTGAGCATATTCTGTGATCACTTGTTTGACATAATTGCGATATTGTTCTAGTTTTTCCATGCTACAATTACCTCCTGAACTGGATCATAAATCATGATTTTAAGTTGGGAACGCTGAACAACTGTTTTAATAAACTGCAATTGAAAGAAAGAGTAATAAATTCCTGAAGGAACAGCTAAATATAAAACTCGTTCTGGTTGTTGTTCTTCTAATGCCAAATGATAATTAAAAAATTGTCCAATGGCTTGATGAAATTGAGAAATATTAGATGTACCAATAAAACTCTTAATTTCCACCGCTATTTTTTCTCCTTCTCTTTCAGCAGCTAAAACTTGTTCCGCACCGAGATCAATATACATTTCCACATCACCAACTTCTATCCTTAAAGGATCATCTGTAATTACCCAACCTTCTTTTTCTAACCCTATCCTAACAGCATCATGAAAAACATCTTTAGCTGGCATTAACTTTATAAAAAATTAGACTTTTCACCCACAATTATAACATCAATTACAATAACACAATCAAAACCTATGCCTAACCTTACCGACATCCCCGGAATCTCCCAAATTTGGACACGCACAAAAGGCGACCCCCGCATTAAAATTGCTATCCTTGATGGTGCAGCCGACTTAGAACGCAGTTGTTTTCAAGGGGCAAAATTTAGTCAATTTAAACCCTATTGGGCAGAAGATATTGAACTTAACGAAGAATACTATTATTATCTCAATTTATATTTAGATTTTAACAAACAACAAAAAGACAAAAAAGACGACCCCGACCACGATAAAGAAGAGGCAAAAAAAGAACGGGAGGCATTTTTTGCACCTTTCCCTCCAGCTATTAGACAACGCATTGAATTATCCGGTCATGCTACTCACATTTCTAGCACAATTTTAGGGCAACACGGCACACCTGCCCCTGGTATTGCCCCTTTATGTACAGCATTAAATATTCCTATTTCCTTCGCTGGTGATGATTTTATTTCCCCCGTCAACCTTACTCATGCTATTAATACGGCTTTGAAATGGGGAGCAAATCTGATTCATATTGCTGCTTGTCACCCCACCCAAACCGGAGTAGCACCAGATTTATTTGCCCGTGCTGTGAAACAATGCCAAGATAACAATATGTTAATTGTTGCCCCAGGTGGTAATGATAAAGGTGAATGTTGGTGTATTCCCTCTATTCTTCCTGGTGTGATTACAGTGGGTGCAATGCGAGATGATGGCCAACCGTTTAAATTTAGTAATTATGGCGGAGAATATCAAAATAAAGGGGTAATGGCCAACGGTGAAAACATTTTAGGCGCCCAACCGGGAACAGAAGAACCTATCAGAGAAAAAGGGACAAGTTGCGCTGCACCCATTGTCACAGGTATTTCTGCCTTATTAATGAGTCTGCAATTGCAACGAGGAGAACAACCCAACGCTGAAGCAGTGCGTCAAGCAATTTTAAATAGTGCTATTCCCTGTAACCCGGAAGAGGTGGAAGAACCAGAACGCTGTTTATTAGGTAAGTTGAATATTCCCGGTGCGTTTCAATTATTGACGGGAGAAAGGTTAGAACCTCACCCCCAACCCCTCTCCTACCAGGGAGTGCAAGAACCTCACCCCCAACCCCTCTCCTACGAGGAGAGAGGAGTAGGAATCTCTCGTTCCCAGGTTCTACCTGGGAATGCTACATTAGAGGCTCTGCCTCTCACTATACCGTCAGGCAGAGCCTTGGAGACGGCATTCCCAGCCGGAGACTGGGAACGAGAAACTTTAGTTATTAGCCAGGGAATTAATTCCTCAACTGATTCTATTACCCCTAGTGCAGCTTCTAAATTGGTATATGCTTTAGGAACTATTGGTTATGATTTTGGTAATGAAGCCAGAAGGGACACCTTTAAACAGTTAATGCCAGCAGTGAATATGGACGGGGCAATTATCCCTGCTAATCCCTATGATAGCCGACAAATGGTTGATTACTTGTCAGTAAATCCTACGGAAGCTAAACCTTTAATTTGGACTCTCAACCAAGAATTAACTCCTATTTATGCTTTAGAACCTGTAAGCGGTTTTGCCGCAGATATCTATGAAATCCTGATTTTAATGTTAGAGGGACAAATTCAACCAGAAAACAGTGATGATTTTGTGGAACGGGTAAGTATACCTGCAAGGTTAACAGATAGAACAGTGGAGTTATTTTCTGGTCAAGTTGTGCCTGTAATTAGTCTTACGAATACTAGGGGAATGTATGGCTGGAAAGTCAATAGTTTGGTAGATGCGGCTTTGCAAACTGTAATTACGGGAGAAACTGCACCAGCCCAAGAAATAGCCATGCGAAAGGCTTTGAGTAGTTTCTTAAATCGAGTATACTATGATTTGCAAAATTTAGGACAATTGGCAAAAGATCGAGCGTTGAATTTTTCTGTAACTAATGCTTTTCAAGCTGCTTCTAGTTTTTCTCAAGCTATTTCTACAGGGATGCAGCTTGATAGTATTGAAGTGGAAAAAAGTCCTTTTTGTCGGATTAATAGTGATTGTTGGGATGTGAAATTAAAGTTTTTTGACCCAGAAAATGGCAGCAGGGCTAAAAAGGTGTTTTTGTTTACCATTGATGTTAGTGACAGAATTCCTGTAACTTTAGGTCAAGTTCGCTCTTGGTCTGTGCGGAAATAAGCACGTAGTAGTATGTTAAATTTATTTTGACGGGTTTTTGGTAGTGCGGGCATCTTGCCCGCGTGAGCTGTCAAATTTATTTTGACGGGTTTTTGTTTTTGGTAGTGCGGGCATCTTGCCCGCGTGAGCGAGACGCTCACACTACAGTCCATCATTTTTATCTTGACAAACTAGTAGTCTATGCGCTAATCAATAATTTATCAAACTTGTTTATAATGAATTAGTGCAGTTGACACTCTCACCGTCTAAAGACACTGAGATTCTTTAATCAATGAGCCAACTTACAATTGCTGGATTACTCCAACAAAAACAGAGGTCGATTCTCCTAAAGCGTTAATTCCGGTATGCCCTACCGTACTCGATTTTTGTATTTCATTTTTCACCAAATTTAGCTTTCCTAAACTGCAATACTGTTAGGTATGACTACGCACTCAACCAAATTAGTTAAGTTTTTACGTTGTTTAGTTATACTTCAATTATGGAACCTTTAAGAGTATATCACACCTACTGTTACTAGTCAACGAGTTAGGCGAAATATTTTCGCCCGTGTCGCTTATATCTCAGCACGCTTTGTGACTGAGCTTTACGCTTACCGAGTAATCTTGTAATGGAGGAAAGGTTGAGTTACTACAACTGTTTTATCCCGAAACCACGGGAGTAGGGGGCAAAAAGAATATCTTTCTTACCGACAACCGACAACTGACAACTGACAACTGACAACTGACAACTAAACTAATAGCCATTCACGGCTAGAAAGTGCTAAAATTAGCATTTCAGTGTTGGAAGTTGTGAAGGCGGGTATAATATCCCCATCACTTCCTTATCAATCAGTTACAAACTCACTCACTAGGAACAGGAGAAACATTTCTCAACATGATCAAATTGCGTTTAAAAAGATTTGGCAAAAAGCGCGAAGCAAGTTACCGGATTGTTGCTATTAGCAGTCTGGCTCGTCGTGACGGCCGCCCCCTAGAAGAACTAGGATTTTATAACCCCAGAACTGATGAAGTAAAATTAGACATTCCTGGTATCGTTAAGCGACTACAACAAGGCGCTCAACCTACCGATACAGTTCGTAGTATCCTCGTAAAAGCTAACGTTTTTGAACAGGTCAGTGCAACAGCCGCATCATAGTTTTGAGCTTAAATCCCTAGCAACCAGTCCCAATTATGTGGGGCTGGTACAGTTTCTTGTCCAACCGTTTTTAGAATCTCCAGAATCTTTAAGCGTTGATTGTGAAGTATCTCAAATCCTTAACCGGATTTGGATTCGCATTGCTTTTAACAGCACAGATAAAGAAAAAGTGTTTGGTCGAGGGGGACGGAATATCCAGGCAATTCGCACTGTAATTGCCACCGCAGCAGAACTAGCTGGGCAATCAGTATACCTGGATATCTATGGAACCAGTTCCCAAAGTCGGGATAGTACGTCTTTTGATGAAGAACAAGAAGAGCGGATACTACCACCCAAGTCGAAAGAAAGAGAGAACAATATTCCCAAACCTGTTGTTAAACCACGTTTACGCTAGATTACAACTAGTCAGTTTAAATGGTTGATAACAGATTAAATTCTGGGAAAGATGGAGACAGGGGACAACAGCATTGTCAAATCTTGGCGAATAATTCTGTGTTTATTGCGGATTTACCAGCCAAGAATTAACAAATGTTGTCAGCCTATTTCCCAATATTGGGAGGAGTCACCGAGTCACCGAGTCACCGAGTCAGGAGGAAGAAAGAAGAAAGGCAGAAAGGAAGAATAGTATAGAACCTGATAAAGTGTTTGAGTTTTATTTAATAAGCCTTAATTAACAGAAAATTATAGAATTTTCATTCTACATTTAATAGGAAAATATTAATTTTGTTAAAATCCACATTTCACCCAACTCAGCAATAATATGGCAGATGATTGCATAATTCAACTGCCTAGTATGTCCAGTGCGATCGCATTAGCGGGATATGGAGAGGCAAATATCAAGTTTCTATCGCAACAAACAGGAGCTAACTTAGTCCTGCGCGGACAAGAATTATTAATTTCGGGAACAGCTAAACAAGTAGAATTAGCAAAAAGATTAGTGCGATCGCTAGAAAATTTGTGGAGTAAAGGTAATAATATTTCTAGTGCTGATATTCTCACAGCCCGTCAAGCCCTAGACACCAATACAGAAGACCAATTACAGGACTTACAGCGGGATATCCTCGCTAAAACTCGTCGGGGTTTAGAAGTTCGTGCCAAAACCTTTCACCAACGCCAATATATAGACGCACTGCGGAGACGTGATTTAACCTTTGGTATTGGGCCTGCGGGAACAGGGAAAACCTATCTGGCTGTAGTCGTTGCTGTTCAAGCCTTACTCAGTAATCAATTTGAGAAGCTGATTTTAACCCGTCCCGCAGTGGAAGCAGGGGAAAAACTCGGCTTTTTACCAGGGGACTTACAGCAAAAAGTCAATCCCTATTTACGTCCTCTTTATGATGCCATAAATGAATTTATAGACCCCGAAAAAGTCCCCAACTTAATGGAACGGGAAATCATCGAAGTCGCACCCCTAGCTTATATGCGAGGAAGGACATTAAGTAATGCCTTTATCATTGTTGATGAAGCTCAGAATACCACACCAGCGCAAATGAAAATGGTTTTAACCCGGTTGGGTTTTAACTCCCGCATGGTGATTACGGGTGACGTTACCCAAACCGATTTACCACCCTATCAAAAATCGGGTTTAGATGTAGCTTTACAGATTCTCAGAAATGTAGAAGGAATTGCTGTTTGCGAATTTTCGCAAAAAGATGTAGTGCGTCATCCTTTAGTACAACGCATTGTTGCTGCTTATGAAAAATACGAAACGTAGGGGCGCAGGGCCTGCGCCCTCTTAATTCCGCGCCCTCTTAATTCCGCGCCCTCTTAATTCCGCGCCCTCTTAATTCCGCGCCCTCTTAATTCCGCGCCCTCTTAATTCCGCGCCCTCTTAATTCCGCGCCCTCTTAATTCCGCGCCCTCTTAATTCCGCGCCCTCTTAATTCCGCGCCCTTTTGCTCTTGATCATATTACACAAAAAACGCTATAAATCAGAAATTAAACCCTAGGCGCTGAAAAATAAACAACTATGACAACAACATTGAAAGAATTTTTAGAAGCTTGTGAAACCTTGGGAACCTTGCGCTTAATTGTCACCAGCAGCGCTGCCGTTTTAGAAGCCAGAGGAAAAATAGAAAAGCTATTTTACGCCGAATTACCCAAAGGTAAATATGCGAATATGCACACAGAAGGCTTTGAATTTCATTTGAATATGGACAAAATCACCCAAGTCAAATTTGAAACGGGTGAAGCAAAAAGAGGGAATTTTACAACTTATGCAATTCGGTTTTTAGATGAAAAATCAGAACCTGCATTAAGCCTATTTTTACAATGGGGTAAACCCGGAGAATACGAACCAGGACAAGTAGAAGCTTGGCAGGTTTTAAAAGAAAAGTATGGGGAAATTTGGCAACCTTTAGCCTTAGAAACTTTGTAATTCCAGATCCCCGATTTCTTTAAGAAGTCGGGAATCTTATTTATCCTTATCTTAAGATATGTTAATTAAAATAATTATCAGTTTGTGCTTAATGCTGTGTTTATTCTTAGGAAATAATGAAGCAACAGCAGGAGAATTAGCAGAACATTTAGCCAAATTCCCCCAATGGGAAAAATTAACATCAGTCAGACCAGCAGAGGGAGATTTAGTTTACCCTGAATGGATAGCTGGTAAATGGAAAGTTACCAGTACATTAGTAGATTTAGCCGCACCCTTAGCACCGGATATAGTGACACCAGGTTTTGAAGGTAATCGCAGTCAATTAAATCAGCCAATTAGTTTTTTAGTTAAATTTGTGAAAGTTAAACCAATTAATTCTGGTTTAAAAATTCTTAGTAATTTCCAAAATCAAGCATCAATATTAGTAGCTGACAGAGAATTTAATAGCTTAAATTTAACCAAAGCTTATTTAGGAGATGAAGCTGTATTATCATCCAAAGTAGATCCTAAATCTCCCAACCGTCAAATTACATTTTTACGTGGTGAACGGCAATTAATTTCCATTGTCACCGCTCGCGCTACAGAAACAACAGCAGATGATCAATTCATGACTACAGAAGTTTTTCAACAATTATTTAAAGGTGGTTCTCGTCCCTATTTCAACTCTGTAGAATCAACCACCGCTTATCAAAAACTTTCTACATCCTCTCCAACCATTACCGCAGATCAAGTAACCGCTGTCTACCTTTCTCCCCAAGATCCTGATTATTTTACCGCAGGTTCTCGACCAGTGGCATTATATCGGTATCGGCTAGAATTTGTCCCATCATTATAACTAATTAGGGTTTGCTGAATAAGTCTTTTCGTAAGGACTAGGAGTCACCGAGTCACCGAGTCAGGAGGAATAAAGAGGAAGAAGGAGGAAGAAGAAGGAAGAAGAAGGAAGAATAAGAAAGAAGGAAGAGAAGGTTGGACAATTAGTCCTCAAATTTACGCAATTATTTTTGGTGAAAATGCAAGGGTTTTAAACATCTATTGTCAATAATCTTGCACTTGTTTGGTTATAAAACCCTGCAAACCTTTATCTATCAACCTTTTTGCTTTCTTTTATGCAAACCCTAATTACACTCCAATTAAAAATCAGATTCTTATTTTTTATTTTTAAATCCCCAAAGGGGGTGAGCTTTTTATAATTCATATTTAGTATATATGTAGTATAAGTATTCCCGGCTAATTTTCGTGCATTGGGATAGTCTACATCATGGTTAAAGTTAGAAATATTCTCGACTATTTTCGTCCTTACTGGAATTTGAGTATTTTCAGTATTACTCTATCTGGTATTTACGATATTATTGATTTAGTTGTCCCCTATGCGATTGGACAGATTTTAAATGTTTTATCTAATCAACCATTGGATAAACCAGTAGAAAGAGTAATAGTTAGTTTATCAAACATTACTAATTACCCAGTTAATCAAACTCTATCTTTGGCTGTATTGCTTAGTTTAATATTTATAGTTACAGTTGTAAAAGTACCTACACAGCCTTGGTTAACGGGTTGGTTTCACTGGGGTATAGCCTTAAAAGCGCGTCGAAATCAAAGTCAAGCAGCCATAGCTAAAATTCTCACCTTACCACTGGAATTTTATGATGAAAATAACCCTGGAAGGATTGCGGGAAGAGTAAGTAGAGGTCTTGCTAACCACACTTGGGTTTATCCGGAAATTGCTGGACAATTGATTCCTAAACTTTTGCGTGTGGTGGGAATATTTGTATTTATTGCCTTTATTGAATGGAGAATTGCAGTTATATTTCTGATTTCTTGCATACTTATTTTGAGCGTTAGTTTGAAAAAATTACAGCGGTTAATTTTATGTGAAAATCGTCTGAATAAGTATATGGAGAACACAGAAAGCCGCACTTCAGAAATTATTACTAACATCAAAACTGTTAAAGCTTATGCAACGGAAAATCAAGAACTAGAACGACAAAAGCAACGTTTACATCGAGAATTGACAGTAGTTGTGTATCGTCTGCATCAAGGTTATACAAGTCTAGCTGCTTTCCAAAAAACTGGAATTCAGTTTTGTGTGTTTATGATTCTCGGTTTGACTCTAGCTGCTACTATCAATGGAAAAATTTCTCTGGGTCATTTTGTGATGACCTTAACTCTTTCAAGTATGGCTTATGCAGAGTTAGAACCTATCAGTAAGTTAGCAGAATTTTTTACTCGTAGATATTCAGCAATGATGCAATTTCATGAATTTTTGCAAACGCCATCAGGAAGAGATACAGATGGACTTTTAGCAGAGGTAAATCTGACAGACTCACCATATAAATTTACTGGGAAAGTGGAATTTTCGCAGATAAGTTTTGGATATGATAGCAATCGTCAAGTTTTGCAAAATATCAACTTGTTAATTGAGCCATATCAAACAATTGCTTTCGTCGGAAAATCTGGTTCTGGTAAGTCTACTTTAATCAAGTTGCTATTGCGCTATTTTGAACCACAAACAGGAAAAATTTTAATTGATGGTGAAGATATTTGTACCTTAGATGTAGGTAAGTATAGGCGCAGATTAGCGATTGTTCACCAAGAAGTAGACCTTTTCAATGGAACTATTTTAGATAACCTCAAATACGGTAGACCAAATGCAACCTTTGAACAGGTGCAGGAAGCCTGTAGAATCGCCAAAGTTGATGAAGTAGTTGAACACCTACCCCACGGTTATTACACCGTTGTGGGGGAACGTGGGGTGAGGTTATCGGGGGGACAAAGACAGCGGTTAGGAATTGCGAGGGCGTTGTTAGTAGAACCAGATGTGCTGATTTTTGACGAAGCTACCTCTAGTCTAGATTACGAGTCTGAGCGTTCTATTCAATTAGCTATGCGCTCAATTCAGGGGACTCGCACCACAATTATTATCGCTCACCGTCTCAGCACCGTGCGGGATGCTGATAAAATCGTGGTTCTCGACAAAGGGAAAATTGCCGAAGTTGGTAGTCATGCTGAACTTTTAAGTCAGAGTGGTATTTACCACCGCTTACATTCTCTGCAACAAACGGGAGAACTCATATAATAAATCTCGGAAACTGGCTTGATGCAAGGAATACAGACTTTTAAGAATTTCTTTTCTTTTTGCAATTGACAAACCTAGAGACTACTGCTATTATAGATAAGCGTGGGACAGAACGGGTCGATGTCCGAGTGGTTAATGGAGACGGACTGTAAATCCGTTGGTTTACGCCTACGCTGGTTCAAATCCAGCTCGGCCCACCTTCCACGATTTTAGGAATTATAATTGCTGTGTACTGAAAAGACCACAGCGTTATAAATCTTAATCACTGTTCTATTTTCGCCCGTGTGGCTCAGTGGTAGAGCACACCCTTGGTAAGGGTGAGGTCACGAGTTCAATCCTCGTCACGGGCTTTTTGATAAGCTACTAAACATCAATGATTTGAGCCAGTTGGATAACTTAACTGTTTTCCCACTAGAATAATTTGGATTAAATGAACCACGTTCGCGAAGCGTCCCGGAGGGATATAGGAGCGTTCGCGGAGCGTTCCGATAGCTTGCGTGGCGACGCAGGAGCCATAGGAATAGAACACGAAGGAAGAAGGAAGAAGATAGGTAATCTTATACTGGGAAGGAAGTAGTAGAAGACGTTAAGAAAAGGGAACTCCTGAAATTATTTTCTCATACACGAAAACCGGAACTCTTTTATAAGCAGGAGTACCGCTTTTTGGATCAATTTCTGCTTTAAATAAAACGTTAGTTTCAGGATAAAACATAAAAGCTACTCCTTCACGAATTTCACCACAAATAATTTCTATATTCTCTAATTCCCCTGCATTTCCTTTAACTGTAACTCGTTGATGTTCCTTAAATCCTGCTTTTTTAATATCCAAACTATTCATTAATATACAATGCCGATGGGGCATATTGCGATATTTATCTTCATTGCGATAAACTACCGTATTATGTTGTCCATAACTGCGTCCTGTTCCCAATATTACTACAATTCCTGGCTGATTTTCTGCAACATCAAAAGCTGATTTATTCGGTAAAACTAATTGCGGTAAAGGTGTGACAAACATCTGCGCTTTACCATCAAATGTAGGAAATTTAGGTTCTTTGAAAATTCGTCCTTTAATAGTAAATTCTTCTTGATTTTGATCAATTGTGCCTATTTTTTCATAACCAGGAATGGTTTTAGCAATTAATTCTCTTACATAAACTGTATCTTGCAATTTACGCCAATTAATCGGATTTTCATCATGTAAACGATGAGCAATTTCTGTAATTAATTTTACTTCCGAAATCAAATCAGAATTATCTGGTTGTAAATGACTTTTACCTTCATCATTTAACCTGACAAAGTTATTACCTGATTCTGTTGTGGTTTTATGGGGATTTTCAAACCGATTGAATACAGGTAATATTAAAGTTTGCTGTTTTCCTAGTCCGTGAAAATGTCCTAAATTCGGTTTTGTCGCTACATAAAAAATAGTTTCTATTTGCGATAATGCTTGTTTGGCTTGTTGTAAATCTGGGTTGGCTGCATACAAATTTCCCCCTAAACAAAATAGTGTATTTATCTTTCCTAATTCTGCTGCTGTAATTAAATCACGGGTATGATAACCAGGTGTTTCATTTAAGGGTTTTCCTAACAGTTTGGATAGTGCTTGTTTGATTTCTTCTCGCAAGTTTACAGTTACACCCATTGAACCAAATCCTTGCACGTTGGAATGTCCACGAATGGGCATTGTTCCCGCACCAATTTTGCCAGCATTACCTGTAATTAAGGCTGTATTTGCAATACTAAAAACATTTTCTACGCCGTTTTTTTGTTGAGTTATTCCCATAGCCCAAGCAAATACTACATTTTCTGATTTACCAATTAGATAAGCTGTGGCTGTGATTTCTTCTGGAGATAATCCGCAGGTATTAGTGATATTATCCCAGGGTGTATTATTAGCATAATCTAAAATTTGTTGCCAATTTTGTGTATATGATTTGAGATATTCTATTTTAATTAAATTTTGTTCAATGAGGGATTTTTGCAAACCCACAAATAACGCAACATCACTACCAGGAATCGGTTGTAAATATAGGGAAGATATATCTGAACCTCCTGTAAGTAATGATTTGATGGGAAATGCAGGAGAGGCAAATTTAACTAAACCTATTTCAATTTGGGGGTTAATAATAATTATTTTACCGCCTCTTGACCGCAATTGGATTAATTCGTTCATTAAGCGCGGATGATTTGCGGGTGCATTAGAACCAATTAAAACGATACAATCAGTATGTTTTAAATCCTCTAAACTTACCATTGATGTCCCCGAACCGAAAACTTTTTTTAAGCCTATGGTTGAGGGGGCGTGACATAAATCTGAACAATCTGCTAGATTATTACTACCAAGCGATCGCATGAGTAATTGTAATAAATAAGCGGCTTCATTTGATGAACGTCCAGAACTATAACTAGCAATTCTTTCTGGGGCTAAACTAAACGCTTTTTCAGCAATTTGATAAACTTCTTCCCAGCTAATGTGTTGGTAATGGGATGAACCTGATCTAAGAATGAGAGGATAAGTTAATCTGCCTAATTTATCGCATTCTTGAGAAGTCAGTTGTTGTAATTCACTAATACTATATTTCTGAAAAAAATCTTGTTTAATTCCTGGTTGCAATTCTGCCGCGATCGCTTCTACACTCTTAGCACAACGTTGTAAATATTCTCCGGCTTCATTAACAAACCCGCCTTTTTGTCCCCCTGTACCCCAAGCACAGGATAAACAGGCACTTTTATGATTGAGAGTTTGCCATAATTTTAAACCTTGTGGTGACAGAGTTTTTTCTACCCAGTATTGAATTACAGGTAAACCGCCCCCTGCTTTGGAGTTAGAGTTATTTTCAGGTAAATTATCCATAGTCATCTATCTATGAGGAGATAATTTTGATTTTTAGTGTGTTGGTTTGATATAGCAATATGCACTTGAATGAGATAAATCATAGCCCCCTCTCGAAGAGCGGGGAGGGGGTTGGGGGTGGGGTTCTTGTATTTCACTCAACCAAGAACCACTATATTAATTCAATATTATTATAGCGGGCAAGATGCCCGCACCACCAATTACCAATTACCAATTACCAATTACCTATTACCTATTCAGCAGTTTTATTAGCTGCACGATTAGCACGATCTTCGGCTGAATCCATGACTTCTGCAAAGTTTTCCACAACTTCACCGGGGAAGTTTTCTAAGACTCTGGTCGAAATAGCAACTCGACCTTTACCTTCATCTAAATCAATAATTACAGCTTTAATTGGTTGACCGATTTGAAAGATTTTTTCTAAAGAGTCAATGAATTTTTGGCTAACTTGTTTAATGTGTAGTAAAGCGCTGACACCATTAAAATCTACAAATACACCAAAAGGTTTGATACCTGTGATTTTTCCTTCTATCAATTGACCGATTTCTAATAAACTGAAGTTACTAGAACGAGCGGCTAAACGCTGAGAAAGAACGAGTTTATTGTTATCACGATTAATTTCTAAAAAGCCAACGGTGAGATTTTGACCTTTGAGTGCTTCTAGGTTATCACGTTCGGATAGGTGCGATCGCGGAATAAACCCCCGTAAACCCAGAAGATCAACAGTGACACCACCTTTATTCACACCTGTTACTCGCACTTGTACAGTTTGGGACTTCTCCTGTATTTCTAACAGTTTTTCCCAAATTTGTTTAACTTCCAATTGCTTGCGAGAAATAGTAACTTGACCTTCAGCATCTTGATCCCGAATAATCAAAAACTCTAGTTCCTCATTCATCGGTAACAGTTCCGACAAATCAGTTCCTGTTCTCAAAGAAGCCTCATCTTGGGGAAGAAATGCAGATGATTTACCACCAATATCAACATAAGCACCATCATGGTCAATTTGGAACACTTTGCCACGAACAACTTGACCCTTTTGGAATTGGTAATCGTGTTTTTCCAGTGCTTTGGCAAAATCGTCCATTGAAAAAGATGCATTGGCTGTTTGAGAAAGTTGAGATTCGGAATTCATGACTTTTGAAGATAAATTGTTAGTTGTTAGTGGTCAGTTGTTAGCCCAGTTGGCTAAAAAGTTCTTGGACTTGTTCCCAAGCATCTGCCGCAGCTTTAGAATTATAACTGGCACGACGGTCACAAAAAAATCCATGATCACATCCATCGTAGCGAAACAGACGATGAGAAATGTGATATTTTGTAAATTCGGCGGCAATTTCGTCTACCTGTTCTGGAGGAATACTCGCATCTTTCTGACCAAAAAAGGTGTAGATAGTGCCTTTAATCTCTGATGTCCGCGTAATAGTCGGGTTTCCACCTCCGGGAGTGCGGCTAGTAATTCCCGCACCGTAAAAAGACGCAGTGGCTTTAATATCAGAGAGAGTGGCAGCTAAATAAGCGACGTGACCACCAAAACAAAAGCCAATGCAGCCAAAGTCATCTGGTTTGACTTCGGGTAAAGTTTTCAGGTAGTTAATAGCTGCTTGAACATCCCTCAACAGTTCTGATGCTGTGGTTGCTGCTGCGTATTCTCTGCCTATTTCCACATCTTTGGGAGTGTAACCAGTTTCAAATCCAGGGGCTTGACGCTGAAACAGTGCTGGAGCGATTGCTACATATCCCAGTTTAGCAATCCGTTCTGTGACATCTCGAATATGCACATTAACGCCAAAAATCTCCTGTAAAACGACAATTCCTGGATAAGAACCGGGTGCTGTTGGTTTAGCCAAATAAGCGGCAATTTGCCGATTATCTTCGGGAATTTGAATTGTTGTAGTCTGGATTGCTGGCTCTGTCATAATTAAGAATTTAGAATTTAGAATTTAGAATGAATACAGCATGAGATTTTCACAAATTTGGAATGGTTCATTAACTTACGCCGGACTCTACTAGTAAGAGAATAGGCCAGGGTTAATAATACTTGTATCTATTAGCAATTACTAATGGAGTTTTGCACTACGATTTATCCATCTGTGGGACTCTCCTTCATTCTGACTCCTAATTCCTGACCGCTGTATTCTTCTGTGGTAATATTTTTCAAAGTAAACTAACCCATTAATCATATATTTAAGAGGTAAATTATGACCACTTGTATAAGTCTTGTGGAGCAGAATTGGTAATGATTCAATTCCGTATTCAGCCAGATACTGAAATTCCTGCATCTAATCAACTGTTTAATCAAATCCGATTTGCGATCGCTTCTGGACAGTATTCACCTGCATATAAACTGCCTAGTACCAGGGCTTTAGCAATGCAAACGGGATTACATCGCAATACCATCAGCAAAGTTTACCGCCAATTGGAAGAAGAGGGATTTGTTGAAAGTCTAGCAGGTTCAGGAATCTATGTCCGCGCCCAAGGACATGAGGGAGAAAGTAAATCCCAATCTCCCATGCTTAAACAGCATCCTGAAGCCTATAAAGTAGTGCAACAGGCACTAGATGAATTATTAAGTGAAGGCTGTTCCCTGAATCAAGCCCGGGAACTATTTTTAGCAGAAGTTGACTGGCGTTTGCGTTGTAGTGCCAGAGTGTTAGTAGTAACACCATCTCAAGATATTGGGGCTGGGGAATTAATGATTGATGAATTGGAAGAATCCCTGCAAATCCCAGTTCAGCTAGTAGCAATGGAAGAACTTATCGGGGTACTAGATCAAACTACCTCGGCCACATTAGTTACCAGTCGTTATTTTATCGGAGAAGTGGAAGCGATCGCTGCACCCAAAGCTGTCCGTGTCATTCCCCTGGATATTCACGACTATGCCAAAGAAATGACTGTAGTTAAAAACTTGGCTAAATCTAGTTGTATAGGGATAGTTAGCCTCAGTTCTGGTATTCTTCGAGCTACAGAAGTCATTCTTCATGGTTTACGGGGGGATGAATTATTGGTAATGACTGCTCAACCCAAGGATGCTTACAAACTAAACGCCATTGTCAAACGCGCAGAAATCATCTTTTGTACTGATCAAGTCAGCTATTTTACAGCACAAGCAGCTATGCAAACAGTCTTAGAAGACCTAATTCGTCCACCTAAACTCGTTCGCTGTGAAAACTATATCGGTACTCAATCAATTAATTTACTCAAACGCGAACTAGGGTTAATTTAAATTTTGTCGGTTTTGACAGCAAATTAATATGAAGCTGCATAATATTTTAAAGATAATTGAACGCGGATGAACGCAGATGTGTCAATTAATTGATTTTAGGATTTTGTGCAGTCTTGATATTACCCTTTTGATTATTTTGTAATTATTTCTCTAACTCAATTAGGTAAATAATTAATATCTAAAACTTCTTCCAGAGAATAAGGGCATTCTGTGGGAAAATTCACAGTAAAACCTGTTTTTTCCTGTACATACCCCAAAGCATCCTCATAAATGGTTGCAAAAATAGAAAGCAAATAATTATACAAGTTAGATGTCAATCTATCTTTTAACTGGACTCGAAAACTTCTAATTTCAGAACGCCAATGATTTTTATTTCTATCATATTCATTAGCCCAATATTGTAACAATAAAAGATGTCTAATGACTTGTTCTAATAAACTTTTAACTTTATGTTGATCTCTTTTTGCCAATGATTCCAACTCCTCAATTAAATTCTCTAAATCCAACTCATCTAAACGACCTTGTTTTAATAAATCAATAGTTTCTAATAACCAGAAATAGTTATCAGTCTCATAAAGTTGCTGTAAATTAGTAGTAACTTTCATCTATTTACTCCCTATTTACCTCTAAAATAACACATTAAGTAGGGCTTGCTGATAGCGTAGCGTGGCTTTAGCCATAAAAGTCTTTCCGTTAGGGCTAGGAGTCAGGAGTCAGGAAGAAGGAAGAGAAGGGTTCGCCAATGAGTTCTAAAATTTACTCAGTGATTTTTAGTAAAAATGCAAGGATTTTAAACATTTATTGTCAATAATCTTGCACTTTTTTGGTTAAAAAAACCTGTAAAGCCTTATCTAGTAATACTTTTGCTTTCTTTCAGCAAGCCATAAGTAATATTAAATCGGCGGTTAGAAACCGCATCTACACAGGCAAAACCCACCTTCGTGGGTTGAAAATAAGTTTAATTTTCCTATTCCCCAGAAAATAATCCTAATGAACAAATAATTTGCGCTTCCTGTTGGATATCTTCAGGATGAATCACACACAAGGAATTATTATCTGATAATCCTGAAAAGGTTAAATTACTACTTCCTAAAAAGCCGATTGTCGGTAAATTGGGGTGATTTTGAGGAATTAAATAAAGTTTAGCATGGAGAGGATGACGCAAATAGAGTTTAACAACTACTTTTTGAGATTGTAATTGTGATTTCAGTCTTTTTAAACCCAATTCATCAGCATTATTGGGTTTTCCGATCATTAACTGCTGTCGAAATTCTTGAACTATGCGTTTTTGCAGTTGAAAAGATTTATTTGTATCTATAGGTTTATGAGATATTCCTAAACCTAACATTTCATGAAGTTCATCTTTTGGTAATTTTTGCATTCCAATTAATAACCGACAACAATTATTTTCTCCTCCGCTAAATTGTTCAATTTCCTCTTGAATTAATTTCCATCCTCGCAAGTTAAAATAACCGACACAAAAATCAGCCCTATTTGCAGCTTGTAGACTTTGTTTAAGAATAGGTAATAGTTGATCATTAATATTATCAAAAATCCGGGGCATAGTTTTTTATATTATATTAATTAATTGTCAGAATCAGGATATCCAGGATTTAAGGATTTTCAGGATGGAATGGAATAGATATCTGAATTTTAGCAAAGATTCATTATTTATGAAAATGATAAATAAATTAATGATATTTGTGTTCATAATTCATCAAAATCTTGATCATATTTTATTACTACAATTAATATAAAAAAGATTTTTATTTATCAATAAAATCTGCTAAACGATTTCCTGATTTCAGTTCTTGAATATGCTGAAAATCACTATCATAAGTAAATAAAATTAAATCATGTTGAATTGCTGTAGCTGCTATCCAAATATCATTAGTAGGTATAGGTTTTCCTTTTTTCCTTAATTCACAATAAATCATCGCATAATATTCTGAGGTTTTTGGATCTATAGTTAATATTTTAACTCTAGTACCGTCAAGAAATTGTTGCAATTCATAACAATTAATTTCTTGTTTATTTCCTACAGCAAAACCTCCTAATAACTCTCCAATAATAACTGTATTCATAGCAATAATATCTACAGTTTGAATAATTGATATTGCTTCATTTTGATTACGTTTAAAGGCTGTATAAGCATTAGTGTCTAGTAGAATTGATTTTATTTCCATAAGTTATTGTCAACTTCATTAAATTGTTTAGTATTCGCTAAAAATTCTGTTTCATCTTCTTCTCCCCATGTTCCCGCAAGATAATCTAAATCATGATAAGGATAAAAATTAGATCCATTTTTTTCTGATTTTTGTAATGTGGTTTTTGATGTGTCATTTAATGACAACATCCCTTTTTTTGTGCTTTTATTCAATTCTTTAAGTAATTGATAAACCTGTTCAAGTGCTTCTTCAGGTATATTGTCAATTTCTGCTTGAATCAATTGTTTAACAGTCATGGTTTTTACTCCTGTTGCTAATTTTGATATTATAACACATTGTTAGATCCCCGACTTCTTTTTTAACTGTGTGAATAAATGATAAATTGATAATAGAAGTCGGGGATCTTTAATTATCATCAAATCTTAATCTGCAACTTTTGCTAACCAAGCAAGTAAATCATCCACATTATTAAAATCTAATAATGCTTCACTCAACTCTTCTAAAATATGTAAGGATAAACCAGCAACAGAACCGCGTATTTTCGGCGATATTTCACCAAACCGCTTAGTCAATTGTCGCATGACTAAATTAAAAGTTGCTTCTTCTCTTCCTTCTTCTTTAATTTCTTGATAAACTCGTGTTTGTTTGAGTGTGATTCCTAACATAGATTCTACCTCTTGACGGTTGAGATTTTCAAACTTGTACATCATGATAGTTGTGATCATTTCTATTATGACGCTATTTGATGATGATGGTTATTTTCTAATTCATTTAAGTGTATTTTATAACCACCAGGAAATAAATTTCCTGGCTCATAGCTAAAGTGCGTTAAAACGCACTCCTTTAAATTAATTTAATCAAAGATCACATATTATTCTCTAAATAGAAAAAACCAAAACATCCAGTCGGTTTTAACCGACTTTAGCTATTAGACAGGGAATTTATTCCCTGGCTTTCTTTCTGGCTTTCTTTCTGGCTTTTTTCTTCTAGACGTAAGCTATTATTCATGTTTAGTTAGTTCAACAGCAGCTTCCAGCAAATCATCTTCTGTTTCCAGAGTTTCTAACCATTTAGCATCAAATTGCTCTGTAATTTTTTTAGAGATAACTTGATATTGATCTTCTAAAATACTGCGAGTAAATAAATTAGCGATCGCTCTATAAGCCTTTAAAGCCGATACTTTCACCGTTTCCGCAACAATAGGAAATGTACTCAATATATGACTAAATTCCGCTTCTGTTAACCCATACAAATGGGCAACTATTCCATCTAATTCTGCACGGATTTTCCCTCTTGCTATCTCTTCCGTAACTCCATTTTCATGACTTCCTAAACCAACCTCTCTCGCTAACTCATCATATTCTGGTGTTGTACAGATTAGTTTGGCTGCACGTTCTACTATTTCGCTAAAATATGGATCTTTTTCTGTTAATCTGGGAACTATTTAAAACCCGCTTAGTAGCTTTCCCCTTTAACTGTACCTCCTCATATTTAATCTTCAAATTCCCAAACTCATCTAATAACAATTGATTTAACTTAACCAGAGATTCCCGATAAACATCATGAATATGATGTCTCAAACTCTCTAAACGATCTTCTTGTTCCGTTCCTTCAACTTCTCCGACAATAAAAGCGTGTTCCTTGTATTTTTGAATACTTTGATTTTTTTCATTTAAAATAGCTTGATAATCCTGAGATTTCAAAGACTGTAAAATATTACCTTGTCTAACATTTCCCACAGTATCAAAACTTTCCTCATTTACCCGAATTAAACCAATTAAAGAATTACCTGCCATAATGTTAAAATCAACATTAGGTAAAGGTTCTAAATCGTCAACAGTTTTCGCAGAAGCAACCAAACTTAAAAACAAGCGTAACTTAGCAATTTCTACCGCTTCCTCCATGATATCCACACCATAGAGATTGTCAGTAATTACCCGTTTTTTGATATAATAATCCAACGAAGGATGATCCTTTTTAATCTTCCTTAATCTCCCTTGATTTAACTCATCTCCAGAAACTTGAATAAAATCAAAAATAGCCGTATAAATCTTAATTAAATGTTGTAAAGCAGCCACCAAAAAAGCCCCACTACCACAAGCAGGATCTAAAATTGAAAGCTGAGGTAAAATATCATCTAATAATTGCTGACATAATTGATTATTGAGATTTTGATCCCCCCAACCCCCCTTAAAAAGGGGGGCTTTTTGTTCTTCTTCCTCTTCACTCCCCCCCTTAATAAGGGGGGGTTGGGGGGGGTTCAATTTCTCACTAATAAACTTATTAATAGTTCTTTCACAGAGATAATGTTCTTCTTCCTCTTCACTCCCCCCCTTAATAAGGGGGGGTTGGGGGGGGTTCAATTTCTCACCAATAAACTTATTAATAGTTCTTTCACAGAGATAATTAGTAATTTCTGGTTTAGTATAATAAGCCCCAAACTCTTTTTGGTTAATATACTTCTCAAAAATATACCCTAAAACATCAGGATTAATTTCATCATCTTTACCACTGGGAGTATCATCTAAATGCCAAGTGTAACCAGAAAACAACTGAAAAATATCCTCAAAACCAGCATCACTAATGGTAATTCTCCCCTGATATTTTTCTTCAATATAATGGGGTAAAAATAAACCACCATTAATATATTTAATCTTACCAATTAAAGTGGGAGTTGACAATTTCCGAAACTTCTCACTTTTCCCAAAACCATCAAAAAATAAAGTCTGTAAAAACTCTTGATAATATAAATCTTCACTTTTAGTTTTACTAACCTTCAACTTATCTTGTAAATAATTAATATTACCATCATCTAAAAACCCCTTTTTCTGGAGAAAATAGATAAACATCAACCGATTCAACATTACCGAAGCATACCAATTAGCATCTTTTATATTATCTATTCCCTTGATAAAGGTAACAAATTTCCGATGTTCTAACTGGAAATCTTCAAAAAACTTTTTAGTTACCTTTTCAATATCAAAAGCCTTTTGAGTGCGTTGAGTAACATCACTTAAAGTTAAATTTTCTTCCTCAGCAAAATCAATAAATAAAGATTCCAACTTTTGAGTTAATAATTCACCAGATTGAGTAATATTAAAAGTAGTTTCCTGGCTTTTAGTTTTATTTCCTTCCTGACGTTTTACCCATTGCCAAACTTGTTTATCTTGATTTTTATCAGTATAAATAATTAAATGTTCTTGACTATAGCTAGTAACTTCAGTATCAATTTTTTTTCTAATTTGAGAATTTGGTAAAATCCCATAATCAGACACACAATGATAAACCATCATGCCGCGTTTTTGGGCAGCAGCTTCTATAGTATAATTTTCCTCATTTACAGTTAAATATATGGGAGAACTATCAGCATAATCCCAACCCAACTCCTCAATAAAAAGCGATGTAAAATCAGAGGATTGCAGATATTTTTTAACTTGACTGCGATTAAATTTCATAAAATGCACTCCTAACAGATTTCCGACTTCTTTTTAATCTTATAAACAAATTATACATTAATATCAGAAATCGGGGATCTTACCTGCAATTTAACCTAAATAATCAATATCTAACAGTTGTTCAAGCGAATAAGGACATATTTCCGGAAAATCAACCTGAAACTGAGTTTTTCTTTGCACATATCCTAATGCCCTTTGGTAAATTTTTAATCTTTGTTCAACTAAATGATTGCGTAAATTTGTGGTTAGTTTAGCATTAAGTTGATCTCGAAAACTATAAATTTCAGCTTGCCAATGACCAGAATTTCTCTCAACTTCAATAGTCCAATACTGATACAGTAATAAATGTCTAATAATTTGCTGTAATAGACTTTCTACAGCATTTTTCTTTTCATTTCCCAAATCTTCCAACTCCTCAATTAAATTCTCTAAATCCACCTCACCAAAACGACCTTGTTTCAATAATTCAATAGTTTTTAATAACCATAAATAGTCATCAGTTTCATAGAGTTGCTGTAAATTAGTAGTAACTTTCATCGATTTACCCCCTATTTACCTCTAAAATAACACATTAAGTAGATGATGTAGGTTGGGTTGTGGAATGTGAACGTATCCCTGGGGGACACTGCGTGAACGCGGGGCAATGGAACGAAATCCAACATTATCAGGACTTTGTTGGGTTTCGCTGCCGCTCTACCCAACCTACCTTTCTTCTTAACTGAACCGTATTGCTTTATAATTGAATTTAACCTAAATAATCCTTATCTAACAATTGTTCCAGAGAATAAGGACATATTTCAGGAAAATCAACCTGAAACTTAGTTTTTAATTTAACTTGTTTTAAAGCCCTATTATAAATAATTCCCATCTCTTCAGCTAGATAATTACGTAAATTAGTTGTTAATCTATCCTCAAGTTGATGACGAAAACCTAAAATTTCTGATTGCCAATGATAATAATTTATTTCAGATTCCTTTGTCCAAAACTGGACTAATAAAAGATGTCTAATTACTTGTTCTAATAAACTTTTAACTGCATTTTTCTTTTCATTTCCCAAATCTTCCAACTCCTCAATTAAATTCTCTAAATCCACCTCATCAAAACGACCTTGTTTCAATAAATCAATAGTTTTTAATAACCATAAATAGTCATCAGTTTCATAGAGTTGCTGTAAATTAGTAGTAACTTTCATCTATTTACCCCCTATTTACCTCTAAAATAACACATTAAGTAGATGAGCAGAAATAGTATTGTTAACTCTGAGCAGGCTAGAAGCCCACTCCACAATCAATATATTAATATTATCTTGATTAATATTATCTTGTGGGGTGGGCATCTGGTCCCCCCATCTTATATTTATCAATTATTCAAAAACTCTTTAACTATCGTTAAATAAGTTTCTGAGTCTTCCAACATGGGAAAATGCGCCGTATTCGGAATAATATTTAATTCCACCTTATCACTTAAAGCCGCCGCTGTTTTCCCCAATTCAGCCGGAATAATAATGTCATATTCCCCAGCAATTAGCAAAGTTGGGATAGTTAATTTCGCAAATTCTCCCGGCATTGTTTCCGCTTGTTCCTTACTCACAGAAGTATAAATAGTCCCTAAAGCCGCTTCATAATCAGCATTAACAAAATCTTCTAAAAAAGCCTGACTTTCCGCTTTAGGAATCGGACTATGGAGAAATCTAGCCATAAACATTTTATCAGCTAACGGGATTTTACTTAACCACTGGGGACGGAATTTAACTACATAACCGCCAAATTTATGAAAAGCCGAAAAAGCCTTTTCATCATATTCAAAAATTCCGCTACAAGTTAAAATCCCCTTTTCCACTCTTTCGGGATAACGATTAAAAAACAAAGTAGCAATAGAAGCACCCATAGAATGGGCATTAACATAAACACGATCAAGATTTAACTCATTTAATAAAACCGCCAAATCTTCCACATATTCTGTTAATTCATAACTTAAATGAGGCTGACATTGAGAACGGCCAAAACCCCGTAAATCATATAATAAGCAATCAAAATTATCTAATAAAGCCTCGGCCGTACTTTGCCAATATCTAGCCGAACCAGCCCAACCATGCAAAAAAACCATCACCGGTTTAATAACATCTGATGGTTTTTTTATCCACTCGTAATAATGATCAACACCCCGAACATTTATATAACTCATTTGTCAGTTGTCAGTTGTCAGTTGTTAGTTGTTAGTTGTTAGTTGTTAGTTGTTAGTTGTCAGTTGTCAGTTGTCAGTTGTCAGTTGTCAGTTGTTAGTTGTTAGTTGTTAGTTGTCAGTTGTTAGTTGTTAGTTGTCAAGAGTTAATAATCAAGAGTCAAGAGTCAAGAGTCAATAATCAATAGTTCCATAATAACTGACTACTGACCACTGACCACTGACCACTGACCACTGACTATTAGGCCGACTCTGGTTTAGGTAAAGAAGAAGGATGTACTATTAGTTCAGCAGTAGAACGTTTTTCCACCATTTCCTTAGTGATAGTACAGCGAGTCACATCCTTACGAGAAGGTAACTCATACATCACATCCAGCATTAACTCTTCCACAATACCGCGTAAAGCCCGCGCCCCAGTTTTGCGCCGATAGGCTTCTTGAGCGATCGCTCGCAACGCATCTGGTTTAAAATCTAACTGAACATTATCCATGTTTAGTAGTTTTTGGTATTGCTTCACCAAAGCACTGCGTGGTTCAGTCAAAATTGCCATCAGTGCCTCCTCATCCAGAGGATCTACCACAGCCACCATGGGAATCCGCCCAATAAACTCAGGAATCATGCCAAATTTCACCAAATCATCCGGTTGCAGATGACGTAATGTATCAGCAGCGCGTTTTTCCTTAGTTTGAACATCTCCTGGTTGCACAAAACCGATTGACTTTTTGCCAACTCTCTGGTCTACAACCTTTTCCAAACCTACGAAAGCACCACCACAGACAAACAAAATATTGCTTGTGTCAATTTGGATACAATCTTGGTATGGGTGCTTACGTCCGCCCTGGGGAGGCACATTAGCAATAGTTCCCTCTAACATTTTCAGTAAAGCTTGTTGTACCCCTTCCCCAGAGACATCTCTGGTAATGGAGGGATTTTCACTCTTGCGGGCGATTTTATCAATTTCATCAATGTAGATAATGCCTCGTTGAGCCTCTTCCACATCTAAATCTGCCACTTGCAACAGTCGCAACAAGATATTTTCCACATCTTCCCCTACATACCCAGCTTCCGTTAGGGTTGTAGCATCAGCCACAGCAAAGGGAACATCCAGAATTTTGGCGAGAGTTTGTGCCAATAGCGTTTTACCGCAACCAGTCGGTCCAATAAGTAAAATATTAGACTTTTGTAGTTCTATAGCATCATCTGCCTCAGCTTTGGCACTGCCTTTAGACTGAAGAATCGCCAGTCGTTTGTAATGATTGTAAACAGCCACAGATAACACCTTTTTGGCCTCATCTTGGCCAATCACGTGTTCGTCTAAATAATTTTTAATCTCTCTCGGTTTAGGGATTTGATTAAACGAGAGACTAGACGAATTTGTCCGCCGCTTTTCAGTAGTTTCTGATTTTTGCGCCGGTGGTGATGCTGCGGCTGTATTGGTATCCAGCAATTCCTCATCGAGGATTTCATTACACAAGTCAACGCATTCGTCGCAGATGTAGACTCCCGGCCCTGCGATTAATTTACGTACTTGCTCTTGGGACTTGCCACAAAATGAACATTTTAAATGGGAGTCGTACTTAGACATATCAGCCTCTTATTTCAGAATGATGACTTTTTACCCTGCTGTGGGAAGATTTTGTCTAGAAATGACCTGATCGATCAAACCATAATTCTTCGCCTCTTCTGCTGACATGAAAAAGTCGCGCTCCGTATCAGCTTCGATTTTTTCTAAGGGTTGACCAGTATGCTTGGCCATTAATTGATTTAATTCACCCTTAATATAAAGAATTTCTCGCGCTTGAATTTCAATGTCAATGGCCTGTCCTTGAGCGCCACCTAGGGGTTGGTGAATCATAATCCGGGAGTCAGGTAAAGACATCCGCTTTCCAGCAGTTCCAGATGTTAATAAAAAAGCCCCCATGCTCGCGGCTAGTCCAAAACAGATAGTTACAACATCAGGACGTATTTGTTGAATTGTATCATAGATTGCCATACCTGCGTAGACAGAGCCACCAGGAGAATTAATGTACAATTGAATGTCCTTTTCCGCGTCTTCAGAATCGAGGAAAAGTAATTGGGCAACAATGGAATTAGCTACAACATCATCTATGGGCGTTCCTAAAAAAATAATCCGCTCACGGAGTAGACGGGAGTAGATATCAAATGCCCTTTCTCCCATTCCAGATTGTTCTACTACCATTGGCACAATATTACTAGAGGTACTTAAATTGCCTCTAGTACCGATAGGACTCAAGCTGTTGATTGGGTAATTCCCCGACTGCGATACAAGCATACTAGAATATTTAACAATAAATGGAATGAAATTGTGAACTGTTAACCATTATGGCAGAATTGTCAGTGGTCAGTGGTCAGTGGTCAGTTGTCAGTTGTCAGTTGTCAGTTGTCAGTTGTTAGGAGGTAGGGATGGTAGGAGTAAAATAACTTTTACCCATTACCCATTACCCATTACCCATTACCCATTACCCATTACCCATTACCCATTACCCATTACCCATTACCCATTACCCATTACCCATTACTCAGGATTACTGGTTTCTTCTTGCGGAACTACTTCAATGCTTTCTGCTTCTGAATCAGGTACTTCTGTAGGAGTTAAAGAACCTGCCGCTACTAGTTCCACAGATGAACGTTCTAGTAACCAATCAAAAATCTTTTGAGTTAAAAGTTCTTCTTTGACAACTCCACGCAGTCTAGCTTCATCCAAGTCTTGATCACTATACTCCGCCATCAATTCTGCGACTCTAGCTTGCACTGCTTCGGCTGCCACTTCAATAGATTCGCGCTTGCCAATTTCTTGTAAGGATAGAGAACGTTTGAGACGCTCTATCGCTTCAGGCTTGGATCTATCCCGTAATTGAGGAATAATTTCTTGGGTAAATAGCTTTTTGACATCTATCCCCTGTTCAGACAACTTCATGGCGGTCTGTGACAGCATGGCATCAATCTCTTGGTCAATAAATGTTGTCGGTAAGTCTATTTCGACATGATTCAGCAATTCTGTTGCTAAAGCTTCTTGCTGATTGGTTTTGGTTTTATCTGCGGCTTCTTTTTGATACCGTTCTTCTAAGGATGCTCGCAACTGATCTAATGTCTCAAAGTCACTAACTTCTTGGGCAAAATCGTCATCCAATTCTGGTAGTTCTTTGGCTTTAATTTCTTTGAGTGTGATGGTAAACAAAGCAAGTTTACCAGATAATTCTTCGTTGCCGTAAGGATCTGGGAACTGAGCCGATACTTCCTTGGTTTCTCCAGGGTTCATGCCCACGATACCCAATACAAAACCGGGAATAAACTTATCTTCTTGTAGCTCAACTTGAAAATCAGTTCCTTCGCCACCGGGAATTGGTTTTGGTTCGGTGTCAGGATCATCACCTTCACTCTTGGCAATTACACCCTTAAAATCAATCACTGCCATATCACCGATTTGAGCAGCGCGTCCTTCCACAGGAACTAACGTAGCTAACTTTTCTCTTTGTGCTTCAATAACGGTATCTACTTGGGTAGGATCATATTTGATTTCTTCCGCTTTGGCTTCTAAACCAGTGTATTGGTTCAACTGGATTTCTGGAATTACATCCACAGCAGCAGCAAAAATCAGGGGTTGTCCTGGTTTATAATTGATAATCAAATCATCAAAAGAAGAGCGTAATTGAGGCTGACCAATGGCGGTAATGGCTTCTTGTTTAATTGCTTGCTCAATGCCTTCTTGAATGATTTCTTCCAGGGCGGTGGCTTTGACACGAGTGTCGCCGATACGTTGGATTAATACTTGCCGGGGGACTTTGCCTTTGCGAAACCCAGGAATATTTACAGTCTTACTTAAATTTCTAATGACTTGCTCGTATTTTTGTTGGGTAATTTCTGGTGTGATTTCTATTTCCAAACCAACTTGACTGGCGGGAAGTTTTTCCTGGGTAACTTTCATGCTTTATTTCTATTTTTCTGGTATTTTAATGTGCTATATAAATACTAGACAAGTCTAGACATTTACTTCTACGGGCTATGGGATTATTTATCCCGATTTCAGCTTAGGCTCTATCTTCAAGACGCGATCATCTTTTGAATAAATGTTATTCAGACATAAATGCGTTTGAATATCCTTTAGCAGAGATCCAGTATACTGCAAAAAGTAAAGGACTGAACACTTTATGATATTCTTTCAACATAGCAGCCCTAGTTTCGGTAACATAACTTTACAGGCAGGGCTTCTCGGAAATACCTAAATGTTTATCGCTCTTCGGTTTCTTTTTTTTTGCAGTTTGCTGTATAATAGAATATTATACGATAGTGTGGTATTATAACCTTATTACTATAACTTACCACGACTGCAAAACTAGGATATCACTTAATTTTAACTGTAATATAAACAATAAAATTTCAAATTCCCCAATAGCCATCAAAAATTGAGATATAATCACAAAAATATGTAAATTTTACTATTTAAAATCTACTGTTGAGCGGAACAACACAAACAATTGATTTTTTAAGTTGTCCTGAAAATAAAAAGTGCTAATTACCTCTTAAAGGAGGAGTGAGTTTGTCTAAGTCCTATCGTGTAGCTATTTTGGGAGCAACTGGTGCTGTAGGTACTGAGTTGCTAGAATTACTAGAAAGCCGAAATTTCCCCCTAGCGGAATTAAAATTGTTGGCATCAGAACGCAGTGCGGGAAAAATATTAAGATTCAAAGGAGAGGATATCCCGGTTGAGGCGGTGAGCGATCGCAGTTGGGAAAATATAGATATAGTCTTAGCTAGTGCTGGGGGTAGCATATCCAAAACTTGGGCGGGGATAGCTGTGCAAAAGGGAGCAGTGGTAATTGATAATTCCAGTGCTTTCCGCATGAATCCGGATGTCCCTTTGGTAGTCCCAGAGGTAAATCCCCAAGCCGCATTTACTCACAAAGGAATTATTGCCAATCCCAATTGTACAACGATTCTCATGTCTTTGGCAGTGTGGCCATTACATCAAGTCAAACCAGTGAAAAGGATCGTAGCTGCTACCTATCAATCTGCTAGTGGTGCCGGTGCCAAAGCAATGGAGGAAGTGAAAATCCAAAGTGAAGCTATACTACAAGGAAAGCAACCAGTAGCGGAAGTCTTACCTTATCCATTGGCATTTAATTTATTTACCCATAATTCTCCTTTAACAGCTTGGGGATATTGTGAGGAAGAAATGAAAATGGTTAACGAAACCCGCAAAATTTTTGGTAGTCAAGAAATCAGAATTACCGCAACTTGTGTACGGGTTCCCGTACTCCGCGCCCATTCTGAAGCCATTAATCTAGAGTTTGAAACACCTTTTGATCCAGACGAAGCTAGAGAAATTATCAGAAAATCACCTGGTGTGAAATTAGTGGAAGATTGGCAAGCAAATTATTTTCCCATGCCCATAGATGCTAGTGGTAAAGATGAAGTTTTAGTGGGAAGAATTCGCCAGGATATTTCCCATGATTGCGGTTTAGAATTATGGCTATGCGGCGACCAAATCCGTAAAGGTGCAGCCTTAAATGCTGTACAAATTGCCGAATTATTAGTCATTGGTCAGTAGGGGCGCAGGGCCTGCGCCCATTCATTGGTTACTGGTCATTAGTCATTGGTCATTGGATAATCAAAAACAAACAACAGTCAACAGTCAACCGTCAACAGTCAACCGTCAACAGTCAACAGTCAACAGTCAACCGTCAACCGTCAACAGCCAACAGTCAACAGTCAACCGTCAACAGTCAACTGTCAACTAACAAATTAGGAGAGAAAAGAGTGTGGGAGATTTTGGAATAATTGTAACCGCTATGATTACACCGTTTAAAACAGACGGTAGTATTAATTATGATGTAGTTGCCAAACTAGCAGATTATCTAGTTAACAACGGTACAGATACATTGGTGGTATGTGGAACAACAGGGGAATCCCCAACCCTAACTTGGGATGAAGAATACCAATTATTTATTGAGGTATTGCAAACTGTATCAGGTAAAGCTAAAGTAATTGCTGGATGTGGTTCCAATAACACCCAAGAAGCGATCGCAGCCACTCAAAAAGCGGCTAAAATAGGAGTGCATGGTTCTTTACAAGTAGTTCCCTATTACAACAAACCACCCCAAGCTGGATTATATCAACATTTTCAGGCAATAGCACAATCCTGTCCCGACCTGCCCATGATGTTGTATAACGTTCCTGGACGGACAGGTCAAAACCTCAGTGCAGAAACAGTTGTAAAGTTGGCAGAAATTGAGAACATTGTTGCTATTAAAGAAGCCAGTGGTAACTTAGATCAAGTGAGTGAAATCCGGCGCTTGACACCAAAAGAATTTCAAATTTACGCTGGAGATGATTCTTTAACCCTGCCCATGTTAGCGATAGGCTCTCAAGGTATAGTCAGTGTAGCTTCTCATTTAGTGGGTAATCAAATCCAATCAATGATTCAAGCATGGAAAATGGGGAAAACTCAAATTGCTACCGAGATTCATCTACAACTGTTCCCATTGTTTAAAGCTTTATTTTTAACTACAAATCCTATTCTTGTAAAAGAAGCACTAAAACTGCAAGGTTGGGAAGTAGGTTCACTTCGTCTACCCCTATGTGAAGCTGATACAGATGTATCTAAAAAGTTAGAGTCGGTCATGCAAAAGCTGAATTTAATCTAAGCAACAATAGGTGAGTGATTTATAAATAATGTGTACAAATTGTTATTAGCCTATTATCTTAACACTTGTGCTACAACTGAACAATATAAAAATCATTCAGTTTGATGTAAACGAAATTAAATAGGACTTTATAGAAGCTGAATTTAAATATAAATTTGGTCATTTCTTTGATACAAGAAACCAAACTATCAACTGATTCACAACAATCTCCAGGAGAACATGGTTAAAAACGAAGCTAATTCCGCTCTCAAAATTATCCCTTTAGGCGGCTTACACGAAATAGGTAAAAATACTTGTGTTTTCGAGTATGAGGACGAAATTATCCTCTTAGATGCAGGATTAGCCTTTCCTACAGAAGCAATGCACGGGGTAAATATTGTATTACCTGATACGACTTATCTGCGGGAAAATAAGCACAAAATCAAAGGCATGATCGTCACTCATGGTCACGAAGATCATATTGGTGGGATTGCTTTTCACTTGAAGCAATTTGATATTCCGGTGATTCATGGACCAAGACTAGCAATGGCGATGCTAGAGGGTAAATTGGAAGAAGCAGGAGTAAGAGATCGCACAGAATTAAGAACAGTTCTCCCCCGTGATATGGTGAGAATTGGTAAACATTTCTTTGCCGAATATATCCGCAATACCCACTCTATTGCTGATAGTTTCACTGTTGCTATTCATACACCACTAGGCGTAGTTATCCACACCGGAGATTTTAAAATTGATCATACTCCCGTGGATGGTGAAAAGTTTGACTTGCAACGTTTAGCAGAACATGGCGAAAAAGGCGTACTTTGCTTATTGAGTGATTCCACTAACGCAGAATTGCCAGGATTTACACCTTCCGAACGGTCTGTTTTTCCCAACCTTGACCGAGAATTTTCTCACGCTACTGGACGCTTATTTGTCACAACCTTTTCTTCCAGCGTCCATCGCATTAACATGATTTTGCAACTAGCAAGAAAACATAATCGTGTTGTGACGATTGTAGGGCGTTCCATGTTGAATTTAATCGCCCATGCCCGAAATTTAGGCTATATCAAGTGTGAAGATAGCCTTTTCCAACCGTTGCATACTGTTCGGGGAATGCCAGATGAGAGAGTGTTGATTTTAACCACTGGCTCTCAGGGTGAAAGAATGGCAGCAATGACAAGAATTGCCAACAAAGAACACCCCCATATCAAAATTCGCAAAGGAGATACGGTTCTATTCTCCGCTAACCCCATTCCTGGTAACACAATTGCAGTGGTTAATACCATTGATAAATTGATGATTCAAGGGGCAAAAGTGGTCTATGGACGAGATAAAGGGATTCACGTTTCTGGACATGGCTGTCAGGAAGATCAAAAGCTGATGATTGCCTTAACTCGTCCTAAGTTCTTTGTGCCATTTCACGGTGAACATCGGATGTTAGTCAAACATTCGGAAACTGCTCAAAGTATGGGCATCCCAGCGGAAAATATGATCATTATCCAAAATGGGGATGTCATAGAGTTGACAGAAACTTCTATCCGCGTGGCTGGGAAAGTGGCATCTGGAATTGAATTGGTGGATACTTCTAGTTCTGGCATGGTTAGTTCTAAGGTATTAGAAGAACGCCAACGCATGGCTTCTGAAGGAACTGTAACTATTGCTGCTGCTATTGATTGGAGTGGTAAGTTAATGGCTAAACCAGAACTTCATATGCAAGGTGTGGTGACAAGTATCGAGCGATCGCTCTTGCAAAAATGGGTACAACAACGCATTGAAGAAATTCTCGGCGTTCGTTGGACTGAGTTTTCTCCCCTCGAAGGACAGCCAGCAGATACAGATTGGGGTGGATTGCAGGAAACTTTAGAGCGGGAGTTGGCGCGTTCAATGCGGAGAGAGTTGCAATGTCAACCTGCTTTGACTCTGTTAATGCAAATCCCTGAAGAACCTGCTGTGAAGGTTTCTGATGGGAGAAGACGACGCACTCGTTCTACTGCTGTAGCTTCTTAAGAGACTTCCAATTAAAAAAATATCCCAAAATTTCTTGTGGTGCGGGCATCTTGCCCGCTAATAATATCAGGAGGGAACCAGATGCCCATCCTACAACATTGGATAATCTTTTTTGTGTAGTTCTCTAAAGATTAGCTCACGCAAAGGCACAAAAACGCAAAGTTGTTTTTTAGCTTCTTTGCGTTTTTGTTTGGAAGTCTCTAAGAGGACTCCATAAAAAAAGATTATCCAATCTTGTGGGATGAGCATCTGGCCCCTCATGATATTATTAGCAGGCAAGATGCCTGCACCACAAAAGAATTTGGGATATTTTTTGTGTGGAAGTCTCTAAGAATAAGGTTTGACTACTCTTTTACTAGAGATCTATGTATGACTACAGAACCAATGTTAGTCGCACCTGCTACGGACAATAAGTAGGCAATGGGATTTAAGCCTAAAGATAGAGTTAGACTTAAGGTAAGGGGTGTAAATATTAGGGTTATGGTGTCATTGAGAAAGCCAGCCGAGAGGACTAAACCTGGATAGGTTAAAGATAAAAGCACTATAAATGGCAAGTTTAGTCAAAATCACGGTCTAGATTTAGCTATTTGCGAATATTTTTATTAATCTCAATTATTGGTAATTATTGCTATAATAAGTTTTGTTGCAGTTAAGAGAAATCATGTCTAAAGGCAGATGTCCTCACTACAATTTTAACTGTGTTACGTTAGTAGTGAGATTGAATAAATCAAGTATTGTTTTTTGGGAAATTGGGATCTGAGTGACGTATTAACATATAGATTCAATCATAGGAAGCAGTTAATTACAACTTTTACATAATTCCCGTAATCATACTGTTTTTTTGTTCAGGTTCTTGTCATATTATATATTCATCAATAAGGTGAATACCCTCATAAAAGAAGAGGAATTACCGTGAAAGTATCTAAAAATATCAAGAAAAATATTTTCTTAACAAGTTGGATTTGTTTACATCAAGTGGAAGCTAGTGAAGCTGATATTACTCCGCTGCACTATGTGGCAATCAAGCCTTTTTGGAATTTTTTGCGCCCTTTCCGAAATTGGCTAGATAACATCCAAGTAAGCGATCGCCAATTAGCTCATCGCCTGTGTAAATACATTCCGGCTCAGTGTCCATTTGAGCGTGATGTCAAAGTTTTTGGTAAAACACTATTTCACATTCCCCCAATGTGTAAACTTAATCCTTTATACGAAGAAGTAGTAGGTTTGCGATTTAGAGCGATGTGTTATCTGGCTGATACCTGTGGCGAAGATATTTCCCAGTATTGCTAATGGGTAATAGATAAGAGTGAAAAATTTTACAACTGATTAATAACTGGGCGAATAACTGGGCGCAGGCCCTGCGCCCCTACTGACTAATTCTTTTGAAGTTGCCATTTTTGGATAGCATCCTGGGCATCTTCATAAGCAATCGTTATTTTTGGGACTAATGTAGCGGTGGCGATAGCGGCGCTAAAATCTCCTTGAGTGGCACGGATTTTAGCTAAATTTAAAATTTTTTCACTCCATTGATTAATTGATGTTTGGGCAATTTCAAACCCAGGTTGTCCTTTTGGGATTTTTTTAGCAACTTCGATAGCGCGATTATAGGTAGATGCTTGTTCAGGAATTATTAAAGCTTTAGCTGCATCTAAGAGAGTTTTATTACTTGTATACTGCTTGGCTTCTAGTTGCAATTTTTGAATAGCTGTTTGAGCTTGAGAATAAAGTGGCTCTTTTTTGGTAATTAACTGAGTAGTTGCTATAGCAGTTTCATATTTTCTTTGTTTAGCTTGTGCCTGTGCTAACTCTAAAATCATTTGACACCAAACCTGAATATTTTCCTGAGATTTGGCGTATAGTGGTGCGTCCGGTGGAATTCTCTGAGTTTTAGCGATCGCAATACTTAAATGACTAGGTTGAGTAGGGACAAGAGACATTTTTTTTAGCTCTAAAATCGCTTGATTACGTTTATTAGAGTCTGTATTTAAACTAATTTTAGCATTACTAGGATTTTGAGGAATAGGAAATATTTGGGGAAATTGAAATTTGCTAGTCCTATTAATAGATACTGTTTTTGATAAATTTTTAAACCGAAAACTGTCGGGATTACGGAGTAAAAATGTGGCAATTAAACCTACTACCACCATAGTACCGCCGCCCCAAATCATAAATTGCTGCCAAATTGGTGGCTCAGACTGATCTGAAGGATAGGTGCCGGCTGTGGTGAGATTGGGAATAAATCTACCTTTTGACTGAGATTGTGGGGAAGTCGCTAAGGTGTGATTGCTTTCAACAACTGACACTGAGACTGTCGGGAGTGCTAAATGTTTCTCAATTGTGATCGGGCTTAAAGTAGTCTTGACTGAGGCATTTTCTCTCCACCAAGCTTTGTCTGTATTGCTAGAGGCGCTATTTTCTTGAGGGGGTAAGGTACGGTTAACAGCAAAACTTTCGGCTGGGAAAATTAGTGCTGCTGAGTTTTCATCTAATGTCAACGTGGGGAGAATAACTGGCTGGGTCGAGGGAATCACAGTGATAGGGTTTTGCACCGGCCGCCAGTGGTGTTGACAAAGTTTAGGGGTAAGATAACTCAGATAAGCGGCTAAATCGGAGAAGTTGTATCCTTTTCCCGAACCCAAAGCTTCTAATAATGCTGCTGTGAAGAAACCGTGACCTAATTCTGTGCTTTCATGGGCAAATTCTTCGGGTTGACAAGAAATAATTGCCCCCATTTGCAGTTCTTGAGCTAATTCAATGATTTCTTGGCCTACGGGTGCATCTGCTTGAGTCCCAAAAGCGCGGTTAATATCAAAGATGAGTAAGATATTGAGTCCGGTAACTTGGAGACTCTGCATGAGCGATCGCACTTCTATACCAGTTTCGGGAACTTGATCAGGATTTCCTGCGACTGGCATTAAATAATCTTGTTCTTTGTAGTTAACTCCATAGCCACTAAAGAACAACCACAAACAGTCTTCTGGCTGCCAAAATGTGGCTGCTAATCCTTCTATCAACGAGAGAATATTTTCTTTTGTTGGATAGGAGGATTGTTCTCCTATGGGGGGTGAAGTGTTTGTCATTAACAGGCATTTTTCGGGTAAAAACCCTGCTTGTGACAATAGAAAGTCTCTGATTGCCTCGGCATCGGCTTGAGCGCAACTGAGAGGTTGAAATAATTGATATTGATTAATGCCGATGGCGATCGCCCAGTAATTTACCATCCCGCTCTTTGTCGGTTGTTGTTTGCCTGAAATTGCTGTTAGCATGGGGCGTTAACCACAAAGCTAACTTATTTTTTAGAGACTTCCAAATAAAACAATATCCTAAATTATCTTATGGTGCAGGCATCTTGCCTGCTAATAATACAAGGACAGGCAGGATGCCCATCCCAGAAGATTGGATTATTTTTTTTGTGGAGTTCTCTTATAGTTTAGTTAACGTTCACTTATTGCTGAAATTAGTTGTAGTTTATACAACATAAATAATCGTAAAATACTTGCACTCGATTTCCATGATCGATTACTCAGGAGCTACAAGTTTATGTTCAGAATTTATACAAAACAACCATTTTCAGTGATCCCCTTGGCATTTATGAGCCAAATTAGCAAAAAAATCTGGATTTTTCAGAGTGGAATTTGGCTATTACTAGCAGTTCCTTTATGGTTAACAACGGAAGCGATCGCTCCGCAAATTGTGCAAGCTTACACTGCCAGAGTAGATGTACTGATAGACCGTTTACCAGAGGAAAACTATGAAACAGTGCTGAGAAGGGCAGAAGCTGCTGCTAGAGCTACAACTCAACGGAGCTTTGACCAAGATATTTTAGTAACAGAAGTATCTGTCATTATTTCAGCACAAAATCAGGGAGCGATAGCACCAATCTTATCATTAGATGTCAGTCGTCCTCAATGGAAAGAACGCCCCGATCCCCAAAGTTGGACAACTTATTTCAAAACAGCCCGCTTTTTACTGTTATTTGACCAACAGTTGACCACCACTCCAGCAGCAGCTACAACGCCAGCCTCTAATCAGCGATAATTTGGATAACAGTTCTTTTGATAGTTCCATAATGTCAATTGATCGCTTAGAATAGGAAGGTTGTCAAGAATTACGATATACCGCTGTCATGGCTGTTCCTAAGAAGAAAACATCAAAATCTAAACGAGATAAACGCCGCGCTACCTGGAGACATAAGGCTGTTGTTGAAGCGCGAAAAGCTATCTCCCTCGGTAAATCCATTTTAAGTGGTCGTTCTAACTTCGTCTATCCGACGACTGAGGAAGAACAAACAGAAGAATCTTGAAGAAGAATTCAGGAGTCAGGAGTCAGGAATCAGGAGTCAGAATCAATCAGTGGAGGATTCTGACGCAGGACTGATTGAATACCACCGAATCTACGATTTGGTGGTGGTATTAAGCCCGATTATCCATACATTATTCGTACAAAATTCATTCTGACTCCTGACTCCTAATATCTTAAATGCCAAGGATTTTTTTCAAAAGCGATAATTTACCCTGATAGGGTGCGTATCGCCAATTTATATCCCAGGGAAATGAGTTTTGCAAAACACTTTTATAATGGGAAAAAGTGTCAAAACTAGCTTGACCGTGATAGCTACCTATCCCACTATCACCCACACCCCCAAATGGTAAGGAAGAAACACCAACCTGCATTACGGTGTCATTAATACATATTCCCCCAGATGATGTTTCCTGTAAAATGCGTTTTTGCAAGTTTTTGTTTTGGGAAAATAAATATAAAGCCAGGGGTTTTGGTCTAGAGTTAATTAAGGTAATAGCTTCATTGATATCTGTATATTCAATGATTGGTAAAATTGGCCCAAAAATCTCCTCCTGCATAACAGTATCTGTTAAAGAAACATTTTTCAGAAGAGTGGGAGCAATATAAAGTTCTTCCGGGTTAGTTTCTCCACCAATAATAACCTCACCACATTTGAGAAAATTAGTTAATCTGTCAAAATGCTTTTGATGAATAATTCTGGCATAATCTGGACTTATAGCTGAATTTTCACCATAAAATTCTTTTAAACATTTTTGCAAAGCATTTACTAAATCTGGTTTGATTTTTTGATCTACCAAAAGATAATCAGGAGCTATACAAGTTTGTCCAGCATTAATAAATTTTCCCCAAGTAATGCGTTTGGCAGTATGTTCTAAATTAATATCTGTATCAATGATACAAGGACTTTTTCCTCCTAATTCCAAAGTAACTGGAGTCAGGTGTTTTGCAGCAGCTTCCATAACGATTTTACCAATGGCTGTACCACCAGTGAAAAAGATGTGATCAAATTTTTCTGCTAATAGCTGTTGACTAGTTTCTACTGCTCCAGGGACGACTGCAATATATTCTGAAGAAAAGTATTTATGAATAAGTTCTGTGATTAAATTGGAAGTATGAGGCGCAAGTTCCGAAGGTTTAATAATGGTACAATTTCCCGAAGCGATCGCCCCAACCAAAGGTGAGATAATTAACTGAAAGGGATAATTCCAAGGGCCAATAATTAAGACTACTCCTAACGGTTCTGGATATATCTTTGCCGAATAGGGAAACAAGTTTAAGGGAACGGCGGCTTTTTTTGGTTTTGTCCAATTATTGATATGCTTGAGGGCATAATCAATTTCTTTAGTCACACCAATTTCTGTAGCGTAAGTTTCAAATTCTGGTTTATGTAAATCTGCTTTTAATGCCTGGATAATTAGTTCCTTATTCTCAATTACTAATTGTTTTAGTATTTTGAGTTGGGCAATCCGAAAGGTAACATCCTTAGTTTTACCAGTTTGAAAAAATTGCCGTTGTTTGGCAATAATCTCGGCGCATTTTGATAATTCGTTAGTAATCATTGTTAACCAAAGCTTAAAGTCTGTGGTTTAATATTATATATTAACCTCTCATTAGCATTCACAAATTATGGATTTGTCCAATTTTAGTACACTACAAAATCTAGAATCAGCCTTTGGTGGGGAATCAATGGCAAATCGCAAATACCTATTTTTTGCAGCGGTAGCACGTAAACTAGGGTTTTCCGATTTAGCGAAACTTTTTAAAGAAACAGCAGATCAAGAAACTGAACACGCTTTTGCCCATTTTGAGTTATTACATCCAGAACTTGTAGTGAAAGATGCAGCAGTTTTAACTGATGAACAAAAACGGGAAATTATCTCTCGTTGTTTATCTTTAGCGATAGAAGGTGAAACCTATGAATACACTACAATGTATCCTGAATTTGCTGCTGCTGCTGCCAATGATCGAGATGATCCCGCAGCCGAAGAATTTCTCAAACAAGCTCAAGAATCTAGTGATCACGCTAACACATTTCGCACCGCAGCCCATCGGTTTGGATTGCTCAAATTCATTGAAAATTATCACGCAGATCGCTACACTGAAGCTTTAGAAGTATTAAATGGTGGAGAGGCAGTCACCAGAGTTGCGGGTGAAGATCCGCAAACTCAAAAATGGGTTTGTAGACAATGCAGTATGATTTATGATCCTGTTACAGGTGATCCTGATTCAGGAATTGCCCCAGGTACAGCCTTTGCAGATATTCCTGACGATTGGAGTTGTCCGATTTGCGGTGCAACCAAGAAAACTTTTAAACCCCTTGAGGAGAAAGTTGCCGCTTAACTACTGATGATCCCTTTGCGGTGCAACCAAGAAAACTTTTAAACCCCTTGAGGAGAAAGTTGCCGTTTAACTACTGATGATCCCTCTTCTTACGATAATGTATAAAACATGGAAGAGGGATTGCTGTAGTTAGGACAAATATGCTGCCAAAAATCAGAAAAATATACAGACTGGAAGAATATTCCCAAGAAAACATCCTGTATCATTCAGTTGCGCCAATTATGGCTATATTCTTCAGTTTGTTTGCTAACTGGCCATCAGCTTGTTTTTGTTTATTTATCGGTGTATTTATTAGTCTTTTAGTTTTAGATATTGATAATTGTCATGAAGTATTAACAATTAGTTTTAATTCTTCACGTCGTCGCATTACCTTACAACAACGGAATTTATTTTCTCATGGAGTGATTGAATTACCCCTAGATGAAATTGAAACTGCACTGATTAAATCCCGTAATTCTGCCTTTAACTTAAAAAATAGATTTGGGAAAAATATCCAAATAGAGAATCAGTTTTACTGGATTGTAATAGTTTTAAATTCCGGCAAATCTCTTCGCTTGACTTATTATGATACTACCCTGTTTAATTGTAAACAACAAATAGTTGATTACATTATATTTCTCCAAGAAAATTAATGAATTAATGCTCCGCGAACGCTCCTATATCCCTCCGGTCCCGTCAGGGATAGGTGGTTCAGTACGGGCGTATTGCTATACGCCCCTACTGACTCGGTGACTCCTAGTACCCAAAAAAAAGAGAGTGGGAGGAGGCATTACCAAGCGCCTTTCTCTCCCACTCTACCATTTGCTGCTGAAGCGATTAGGAATTTTATTAATACAGACGAAAACCGCTAATTAGGGGGGTAATTTGCAGGTTAACGATAACGTCTATACTTAGCAGGTATTCCTATGCAGCAAATACTAATTCTATTTAATTCTGAGACAACCTCTACAAGAGGGTGAAGTTAATTGATTCAGCCTCTTAACCGCTCTCTTGTTTGCCCTTGTCTTTATATAATTTATCCTGGTTCGTTTCATCATGGTTGCCAATTTGGCATTTCTTTTAAAATTTTTTATTTGTTCATATCTAACAGTTTTTTAATCTATATTTTCCGGGAATAATTAATAGGGGGTCACACCCATCATCCCTAATATGACTTAATCTTACAGGTTTTCAAGGCATTTAATTTACGACTATAAAACCGATTTTATCATACTTTGATCATGCAAAATCAAGGTTTTAAGGATGAGGGGTGAAACCCTTCATTGATTCACTAACTGTATTCTCTATCTAGGATTTTTGGCTATCAAGTTAAATTGTTAAACCAATTCCTCCAGTCGCAAAATCAATCACGGTTTGATCAGAAAATTCATGGGTGGCTATGGCTGTCAACATTGGTAAAGGTAAGGTGAGATGATTCGCACCGGCTTGAAGAGACGCGGCTGCTTCCGCTGGTGACTTGATACTAGCTGCTAAAATTTCCACATCACTGCCCTTGAGAATGATGGCCATATCTCGTACCAAGGCAATACCGTCTCCTAATAAGCGTTCAGCACGATTCACATAAGCTATGGCGATTTTTGCCCCCGCTTCCTTGGCAATTGCAGCTTGTGTGGGGCTATAAATACCAGTAACGGAACAGGTGATTTCTGCTGATAGTATGGCTACTACCTCAAATCCTAGGGGTGTGGCGGGTATTTTCAAGATGGTTTGAGAACCAATTATTTGAAAAGCTTTTCTACCTTCAGCTATCATTTTCTCTTGTTCTGAAGCGAGGAGTTGATAATATACCGGGCCTGAAGTTAAGGAAACTAATGTTTTCAGGGTGGTTTCTGCTGGGGTGTTAGCTTGCGCTAATAATGTGGGGTTGGTGGTGATACCTTTTACCCAACCCCATTTTTTAACGATCTCGGCTTCTGCGGTAATAGCTGAATCTAAGTAAAGTGCCATATTTATCCTCGTAAGAACTTATGAAGATTACAGCACTTCCCGATGTTATGAGGTACATGAACCCCACCCCCTACCCCCTCCCCGCTTGCGGGGAGGGGGCTAAGATGTACCTCATAAGAGCGCAAACCGCTGTAAGTAGGTGAACAGAAAAATTTAAAGGTATGTAAAATCTAGTTTAAGATGTTGCCATTCTCATGAGCGATATTTAGGAAGAAAAAACATATATAAACCTTGGCTTTTGCACTTTTTCCATAATGCCTAAACTTCTCAACAGCGATGTTACAGCACTTCCCGCTGTTATGAGGTACATCATAGCCCCCTCTCGAAGAGCGGGGAGGGGGTTGGGGGTGGGGTTCATGTAACTCACTCAATCAAGAACCGCTGTATCTTTACACACCTTTGTTTTTTTGTTCACTTACTTACTATAACTGAAGAAGATAATTGCCATTATTTATTTTTCTTATTCTCCAAAAATCAGAAAAGTTGTCCTCATGATCAGCAGATTAATCAAATTACATCCAAACTTCATTTACCGATATCTTCATTCCATAGTTCCGGGTTAGTGGCAATAAAATCACTCATCAATTGTTCACATTCATCTAAATTTAAATCTATGACTTCCACACCATGAGATACCATAAACTCCTTAGCACCAGGAAAAGTTTTTGATTCTCCAGCAATTACTTTTTTGATGCCAAACTGGACTACAGCACCAGCACACAAATAGCACGGCATTAGTGTTGAGTATAGTGTTGTGCCTCTATAATTACCAATTCTGCCCGCATTACGGAGGCAATCAATTTCCGCATGAGTAACAGGATCAGCATCTTGTACGCGCTTATTGTGTCCTCTGCCGACAATTTTACCATCCTTCACCAAAACAGAACCAATAGGAATTCCCCCTTCTTGTCTACCCTGTTGAGCTTCCAAAATTGCCGCATTCATAAATTCGTCCATTTGTCAATGCTCCTGATATAAAAAAACAACTAATATAAATGTTTGCCTGTGGAAAAGCTGTGGAAAACCTATCCTCAATTTTTACAAAATAACAATACTTCATAAAACTGACAAATAATAAAATCAATTTTTCCCCAGATTTTCTGCAAAAAGTTGGATTTTTACCGCAATCTTAAATAAAAATTAATCATTTATGATATTTATCTTAAAATTTAGACTGAATAGGAGAGATTTTAATTTCATAAATTAGTTTCTTGGTTGTGGAAAACATCAAGGAAATTAATTCTATTTTTGCGAACGAGTGGCCATTTGAATGCGATCGCTCAATTGGTGTAAAGTTTGAATTAAACTCTGATCACTCTCTCGTAACTGGGTAATTTTCTCACAACTATACATCACTGTTGTATGGTCTTTACCACCAAACTCCTCACCTATTTTCGGTAAACTCAAATTTGTAAGCTGTCGCATTAAATACATTCCTATTTGTCTAGCCCAACTAATTTCTCGACGACGGGAATTACTCTTTAAGTCTTCAATAGAAACATTCAAAGCATCTGCGACTATCTTTAAAATTATCTCTGGAGTCGTTTCTATTTTCTGGCTAGGAGTCCCTAAAATCGGGGCCAGATTTTCCACAGTCATAGGTAAACCCCAAATAGAAATATAAGCCAAAGCCCGAATTAACGCTCCTTCCAACTCACGAATATTAGAAGTACAATTAGTGGCAATATATTCAACCACTTCCCGTGGTAAGCGAATATTTTCATACTCAGCTTTTTTCTGCAAAATCGCCATTCTTGTTTCTAAATCAGGCGTTTGAATATCCGCAATTAGCCCCATAGAAAACCGTGAACAGAGCCGCTCTTGCAAACTGGGAATTTGATTAGGAGGACGATCTGAAGCAATTACAACTTGCTTACCCGCCTCATGTAAAGTATTAAAAGTATGAAAAAATTCTTCTTGAGTATATTCTTTCCCCTCCAAAAATTGAATATCATCAACTAACAACATATCAGCAGCCCGATAATGTTCTCGGAAACTTTGCATACTATCTTGACGAATTGCAGTAATTAAATCATTGGTAAACTGCTCCGTAGACACATAAAATATCTTAGAATTAGGACAGATTTCCCAGCGATAATTACCAATCGCTTGCATTAAGTGAGTTTTCCCCAAACCCACACCACCACATAAAAACAACGGATTAAATTCCCTCCCTGGATATTCTGCCACAGCTAAGGAAGCCGCATGAGCCATGCGATTATTAGCACCAACAACGAACCGAGAAAAAACATATTTAGAATTTAAATCTGAAGTTTTTTGGTTATTTATAGTGGCATTTGCCAAAATATGATTTATTGCTGGTAAATTTCCCCCCAGTTCCTGTTTCCCCAAAGAAGAAACTTCCTCATCTTCAACTACAGTAATATAAATTTCTATTGGATAACCCACAATATCTTGGACTACATTAGCAATAGTATGAATGTAATACTTCTGAAGCCAATTGCGAGCAAAAGGATTAGGAGCATATATTACCAAGCAGTTGTTTTCTAGTTGCTGTGCTTTAGCTGTCTTAATCCAAGTTTCAAAGGTAGGAGGAGCTAACTCTAACTGTAAACGCTCTAATACACGATTCCACAAACCATCTATGGGAATTTCCAT